>CBINGT010000570.1:0-2231 GCA_966250245.1 uncultured Anaerolineae bacterium | reverse complement strand
ACGATCTTTTTAGCGACCGCCTACCCGTGTCGAGCAGATTTCACGGGGTTGTTGCCAATCGCTAACCGCTAATAGCTGCCACACCACCGACAGGACATACCATGCACGACAACTCGCCCAACCGCTGGCCCCGTGCGCTGGCCGTTCTTCTGCCGCTTGCTGTCTATCTGGCGGCGGCCGTGCTGATCACCTGGCCGCTGGCTGCGCGCCTGACCACGCACGTCGCCGGACACGGCTTCGGCGACGGGTATGAGGTCGTCCGGCAGGTGTGGTGGGCGCGGGAGCAGATCGCCGCCGGACGCAACCCGTTCGACCAGCCGCTGCTGGTTTACCCGGACGGGTTTATAAGCTGGCTCCAGTGGACGCAGCCGCTCCAATACCTGCCCGCCGCGCTGCTGGCGTTTGTCGTCAGCCCACTCGCCGCGTTCAACCTGACGCTGCTGATCACGCTGGCGCTGAACGGGGTGGGCGGGTATGCGCTCGGCATGGCGCTGACCGGCAACCGGGGCGCAGCGCTGCTCGGCGGGCTGGCGTTGCTGGCGTTCCCTGCCGCGCAGGGGCATCTGAGTGTCGGTCACCTGGGAAATCTGATCCTGTTTCCAGCAGCGCTGCTGGCGCGCAGCCTGTGGCGCGTGCTGTTCCAGGGCGCGGGCTGGCGCGAGGTGTTGCTCGGCGCGGTGTGGGCGGCGCTGACTGCGTTGGGGCACGTCACGCAGATCGCATTCGTGCTGTTCCCGATCGCCGCGTTCTTGCTGCTCGGCGCGCTGATCGTGGCGCCCCGCACTGTCATTCGCCGGGGGGAGCCGCTCGCGCGCCAGCCCCTATTGCGGGCGGTGGCGCTGCAGGTGCGGGGCGCGGCGCTGATCGTGCCGTTCTTCGCGCCGTTGCTGACCGACGAGGGCCGTGCCGAGCTATCTAGCGTGGAAGAGGGCGGGCGGGTGACGTTCAGCACGGATGCGCTCGGTTTTGTCAGCCCGTCGCCCTTTGGTCCGCTGGACGACGCCGGTCTGACGCCTGCCTATTCGCGGCGCGTACTCGGCACGAACTCCGCCGAAGGCTCGGCGTATCTCGGCCTGATCCCGCTGGCGCTCGCGGTGATCGCGCTGGTCCGGCGACGCGGCGCGTGGGTGTGGGCGGCGCTGGCGCTCGGCGCGATGATCCTCTCGCTGGGGCCGCTGCTCAAATGGCAGGACGAACCGGTCACGCTGAGGATTGAAGATTACGAGACGTACATCCCGCTGCCGTGGGCGTTCCTCGAAAACCTGCCGGTCTTCGACGCGACGCGCACGCCCGGCCGCTTCAACCTGGCGACCGGCGTGGCGGTCGGCGCGCTGGTCAGCCTGGGCGCTGGTGAGCTGCTCCCGCGCATGCGGCGGCGCGGATGGGGCGTGGCGCTGGCCGTTGCGCTCGGCGGGCTGATTCTGCTCGAATACCAGTTGTTCTGGCCGTTCCCCACCGACGACGCGCGCCAGCCGGACTACTTCCGCGAACTCGCGCAAGCGGACGACGTTCGCGCGGTGCTGAACGTCCCCGCCGACGATCTTCTGGTTGCCAAGTTCGGCCTCTACCAGCAGACGATCCACGGCAAGCCGCTGATTGCGGGCCACACCGTCCGCCGCACGCCACAAGATCCGGCGATCCTCGCCCTGCTGGACCGCGCCGCGCTCGGCAGCGTCGAGGGGGAGTGGGACACCATCCGCGCCGAAAATGCGGCGGCGCTGCTCTCCGCTGCGGGTGCGGACCGGGTGATCGTTCACAAGGCGTATCTCGACGAGCCGGATGCTGCGCTCGATTGGCTGAACGCCACGCTTGGCGCGCCGGAGTACGAGGACGAGCGGATCGCCGCGTTCGCCGTTCCCCGCGACGACACGTTGAGCGACGATGCGCTGCCCCTCGCTCCTGGCTTCGCGGGGTGGAGCGGCCCTGTCACGGCTGAAGGGGAGCGGGTGATGTTTCTGGCGGGCGAGGGCGCATGGCATCTCTATAGCCCGGCGGAGCAGTTCGGAGCGTTGGTCTTCAGCGCCGCGCCCTACCGGACGGCGCGCCCGCTGTCCGTGTCGCTGGACGGGCAGCTACTCGCGGCGTGGACTGTGGCGCAGGAGCTTAGCGGGGAGCCGGTTCGCCTGCCACTGTGGCTGGGGCCGGGCTTCCATACGCTGGCGTTCGAGGCGCCGGGTGGCTGCACGCCGTACCCGTTCGAGCTTGCCTGCTGGGACGAGCCCGCGCTCAGT
>CBINGT010000569.1:0-2235 GCA_966250245.1 uncultured Anaerolineae bacterium | reverse complement strand
CGCGGCGGCGCAAGTGGGCTTGCGCGTCCCGGCCGACCTGTCGATCGTCGGCTTTGACGACATCCCGCTGGTGTCGTTCCTGATCCCGCCGCTGACCACCATCGCCCAGCCGACGTACGCGATGGGCGAGAGCGCTGCGCGCATCCTGCTCGATCAGCTTGAGAGCGAGGGCGCGGGCCCGCAGACCGTCCTGCTCGAAACCGAACTGATCCTCCGCGCCTCAACCGCGCCCGTCGGCTAGCTCTCAAACCCCGGATACGTTTCGTACCAGTCCGGCGTGGCGACCGGCGCGCGGCGCTTGGTGCGCCAGTCGGTCGCGTATAGCGCCGCGATCTGGGACAGCCGCGCCATCCGGCGGCGGCCCTCGTCGCGCAGGAAGGCGACACGTTCCTCGCCAGTCAGCGAGGTTGCTTCCGCCCAGACGGCCCGTCCGACGATCACGCCGCTTGCCCCGGCGGCGCACGCCAGCGTCGCTTGCCGCTCGAAGGTCTGATAGTCTACCCCCGCGCTGAGCAGCGCCCACGGCACGCGGCACGCTGCATCTAGATCGTTCAGCGCCGCTCGCCAGACCGACTCGTCCGGCTCCTGCTTGACGTCGATGGGAAACTCGGTCTTCAGCACGTCGATCCCCATCTCGCTGAAGACGTGCGCGTTATCCACTACCACGTCGCGACGCTCGGCGTTGGTCAGCGCGCGGGATGGATCGGGCGAGAATACCAGCGGCTCCAGAAAGAACGGGATATCCCACCGCGCGCAGTCGTCGATGATGCGGGCGACGGCGTCGCGCTTGGCGGCGGCGTCCGGCGCGTCGGGATGGTAGAACAGCAGCAGCTTGACCCCCGCGCCGCCCGCACGCTTGATTTTCTCGATGGACCAGCCGGGGATGAACTGGACGCCGCGCTCGTTCGGCTTGACGTCGTAGTTAGTGACTTCGATGGGGGAGAGGATGCCCTGCTGGCCGCTCAACGTGCTGCGCGCAACGCCCGGCCCCAATCCGAACGCGGGATCCACCAGAACCGCGCTGCACGCAGGCCCGAGGTGCCCGATCACTTCGAGCTTGAACTCTGCGAACTCGGAGTCGGTCAGCGGGGCGGGCGCGTGACGGTCCAGACTGGCGCGCAGATTGCCGCGATGGTCGATGGCGAGGATCACAAAATGCCCGTCAGGCGTGCTACACTGAGAGAGGTGGCGGTATTTGCCGAGGCTCGTCATAATCGCTCCTTAGGGAGAGATGTCACAATTCTTGACATCCCGCACAAAATGCTATACGCTCAGGAAAACGTTTACAGGCCGCTCTCCCGCTCTGCGTGATTCTAGCGTATGAAAGGTTAAGTCGGCACTATGTCTCAGCATCAGATTCGCAATTACATTAACGGTCAATGGCACCTCGCTTCCTCGAATACCCGGTTGGACGTCATCAACCCCGCCACCGCGCAAGTGCTGGCCGAGGTGGTGCTGTCCCCGGCGGACGAGGTCGCCGCCGCTGCCGAAGCGGGACACGCGGCCTTTGAAGAGTGGCGGCGCGTGCCGGTGACGGAACGGATCCAGCCCCTCTTTAAGCTCAAGAACCTGCTTGAAGCGCACCTTGACGAGCTGGCACGCATCGTCACGAACGAATGCGGCAAGACCTACGCCGAGAGCGTCGGCGAGATCCGGCGCGGGATCGAGAACGTCGAAGTGGCGTGCGGCGCGCCGATCCTCATGCAGGGCTACAACAACGAGGATATCGCGCGCGGCATCGACGAGCACATGATCCGCCAGCCGCTCGGCGTGGTTGCGGCGATCACACCATTCAACTTCCCGGCGATGATCCCGCTGTGGTTCCTGCCCTACGCCGTGGCAACCGGCAACGCGTTCATCCTCAAGCCGAGCGAGCGCGTCCCGATGGCCAGTGAGCGGCTGTTCGAGTTGATCGAGCAGGCGGGCTTCCCGCCGGGCGTGCTGCAACTGGTCAACGGCGGCAAGGAAACGGTCGACGCGCTGCTCGATCACCCGCTGATCAAAGCGTATAGCTTCGTCGGCTCTACCCCTGTGGCTCGCTATATCTACCGCCGCGCGGCGGAGAACGGCAAGCGCGCGCAGTGCCAGGGTGGGGCGAAGAACCCGGTCGTGATCATGCCGGACGCGGACATGGACGCTACGACCCGCATCATGGCGGACTCGGCGTTTGGCTGCGCGGGGCAGCGTTGCTTGGCAGCGTCGGTCGCCGTGACGGTGGGCGAGGCGCGCTCCATC
>CBINGT010000568.1:0-2239 GCA_966250245.1 uncultured Anaerolineae bacterium | reverse complement strand
GCGGCTAGCGGTTAGCAAGAGCAGGGAGTAGGCAGTCGGGAGTAGGGAATAGGGGGAGCGGTTCAACTGACCGGGTGTGTATATTTCCACGCAGCGTAGGGGTGGAGCTTGCTCCGCTCGCTGATACTTACTCACAAAATATAGGAACCGGCCGCCGCACGCCGCCCCCCCATCCTTCCCCCACAAGGAGGGAAGGAAAATACCCTGCCAGCAATCGGCTCCCCTTCCCTCCGCTTGCGTGGGGGAAGGGGGCGGGGGATGGGGGGCATAGGGGCAAAAAACACGGGCGGAGCAAGCTCCGCCCCTACAAGCCCCCCTGCCACCATAACCGGTTATGTCACGGGCGATTCCGGCTCCGTATCCAGCGCGAGATCAACCACCGCGCCGGGGCGGAACTGGCCGCTCAGCAGGCGCAGGCCGTTGGCGCGATCGGGGTTGTCCGGCGCCGAATGCAGGATCTGGTCGCAGAACTCCGCGATGTCCTGCACGACCCGCTCGCAGCGGTAGTACGCCAGCGCGTCGCGGTCGATGGCCGTTTCGCCGTAGCCCGAGTAAAACCAGTCTTCCTCTCGCTCGGGCGGCTGCCACTCGCCGAACAGACCCGCGCCGGGGAACATCAGGTCGCGTTCTTTGGGCGCCAGCGTGACCGTGTCCCAATCCACGATATGCAGTTCCCGGTCCGCATCGATCAGCACGTTCCCGGCGTGGATGTCCGCGTGACACAGCACGAACAGCAGCGTGCGACTCCGCAGCCGTGCGGCGAGCGCGTCTGCCCGGCGAACCAGCGTGCCAATGACGGAGCGATTTCGCCTCAGCAGCGCCGCGAGGTCCGCCGACACCGGATCCGCGAACGTCTGCGTCTCGGCCAACGCCAGGAACCCGCGCACCCCCTCGCGCCACGTATCCGCGTACGTCTCCCGGCGGACGCGGCTCGCCAGGTCGGCGGGCAGGTCGAGCGTGTGGATCGCCCGCAGCGCGCGCCCCAGGTCAACCCACAGGGGGCCGAGGTCCACCTCGTAGCCGTCTACCCCTTCCACGAACGGGAACACCGCCAGAGTGTACCCGTCGAGCGCAGTCCACAACCCCTCTGTGCGCGTGGGGATGGGCGGGATGACGTGCTTGACGCCATGCTGGTGCAGGAACCAGGGCACGCGCACCGGCAGGTCGTCGAACGGGCCGCGCCGCAGCTTGACGAAGTAGGCGCGTCCGTCGCGTGTGGTGGCTCGATACACCGCCGAGTCCGCGTCCGCGCCGATCGGCAGGAATTCGAGGTGGGCGGCGTCGATGGCGTAGGCGTCGCGCAGATGGGTGATGATCGCGGCGTCAGCAATGGGCGGCTTGGTGAGCATGGGAGTTAGCGCTCCGTCGCCCGACGGGCTTTTTCTTCGAGCACGAGGTCCCGGTTGTAGCGAGCTTCCTTGAGCTCCGGGTTGAGCTGCAGCGCCTTGTCGTAGTCAGCTATCGCTCCGTCCAGGTCGCCTTTATTCTGCCGCGCAGCGCCCCGATTGCAGTACGCCTCGGCATCATGCGGGTTGAGGCGCAGCGCCTGATTGTAATCAGCGATAGCTCCGTCGAAATCGCCTTTGGCATCGCGTGCCACACCCCGATTGGTGTAAGCAGCGTCCATTTGCGGGTTGAGGCGGATCGCTTCATCGTAGTCGGCGATGGCCTCGTCCAGGTTCCCTATCGCAGCGCGGACGACGCCTCGATTATAGTAGTAGGCGGCAAATTGCGGGTTGAGGCGGATCGCTTCGCTATAGTCGTCAATGGCTCCGAACAGATCGCCTGTGAGGAAACGTGCGTTCCCCCGATTGTTGTAACCAGCGGCATCCTGGGGATTACTACGCAGCGTCTCGTCCAACTCACTTGGCGTCGCCACGATGTAGTCGCTTGCGGGTCTGCGATTTCCCTGATGCGGGCGATTGAAGATTTTTCCGAAGAGCTTCACCGCGCCCCCCTTCATGCATGCGGCTCACCACTTCCCCATGGCCTGCATTCTAGTATTTCGCTCCTTCCGTGCAAGCTGGAGCGCCACCCTGCAGGCGTATCGTCGCAGGCCCGCACACCAACAAAACGGGCGGAGCAAGCTCCGCCCCTACGTTCGCCGCGCTCTTTTCCCCTTCCCTCCTGTGGGGTTGGGGGCAGAGGTCAGGAGATGGAGGGCGCTCCTAGCTCGACGCGCTCGCGTACCGGCGCAGGCCGGTGCGGAACAGCACGCTCGCGCCGAGGACCGCCGCCG
>CBINGT010000567.1:0-2258 GCA_966250245.1 uncultured Anaerolineae bacterium | reverse complement strand
ACCACGCGCACGATCTGCCCGCGCTGCTGGTGATGGCGGCGGCGCGGATCGGCCAACGTCCACGCGCGCGGCTGGTCTACGACGCGCACGAGCTATATCTGTTCATGCCGCCCTACGCATCGAAGTGGGTTAACCGCTGGCATGCGATTACCCGGCCGCTGTTCATGCGTGTTGAGGGCGCGCTTGCGCGCCGCGCCGACGCGGTGATCACGCTCTCCGAACCGCAGGCGCGGCTGCTGGCGCGCTGGTATCGGATCCCGCGCCCGGCGGTGGTCGTGAATGCGATCGATCCGTTGAATGACGAGGCGCAGGCGCAACACTCGCCGCTTGAAGGGTGCATGCTGGTCCACATCGGGGAGATCACCGACCGGGGCCGCGCGCTGAGCGAGACGCTTCACGCCCTGGCGCTGCTGCCGGATGAGATCACGCTGGCGTTTCTCGGCTGGGGCCCGGATCAGACGCGGCTGGAGCGGTTGGCCCAGTCGCTCGGCGTGGCGGGGCGCGTGACGTTCTGCCCGCCGGTTCCACCAGACGACGTGTCCGATGTGGCGCGCGGCGCGCGGGCGGCGCTGGCGCTGCAGCGGGCGGACTGTCTCAACTCGCGGGCGGGCGCGCCGAACAAGTTTTACGAGGCGATTGCGGCCGGGCTGCCGGTCGTCGCGTCGGACACGACCGATCTGCGGTGGCTGGTGCGGCGCTGGGATGTCGGTCCGATCTGCGACGCGCGCGATCCCGAGGCGATCGCAGCGGCGGTTCGCGAGGCGCTGGATCCGGCACGGCAGGCGTACTACCGGGCGAACGTCCGCCGCGCCCAGCAAGAGCTAACCTGGCAGCGCGAGGCGGAACGGCTACGCGCAGTCTATCGAAGGATGTGGGGGAAACCATGAGCGAGCGGCGCCCGCGGGTGGCAATGCTGATCTCGAACGGCTACGCGCCGGACACACGGCTCCAGAAGCAGGCGCACACGCTGGCCGCTGCGGGGTTTCGCGTGACGATCATCGCGTGGGACCGGCTGAGGCTTTATCCGGTCACCGCGCGGGAGCGCGCGCCCCGTCTGCTGGCGGAGACGCTACGCGCGTGGCCGGGGCGGCAGGTTGAGCAGCCGGAGCCAGTGAGCGTGGTGCGGATCCGCGTGCCCGCCGGGTATCGCACCGGGCGCCCGCTGCTGAGCAAGATGCCGCGCTTCTGGTGGCACGCGCTCCACGAGCTACGCCGCATCCGGCCAGACGTGATCCACGCCTGCGACCTCGACACGATGCCGGTCGCCACCCTCTACCGCCGCCTGACCGGCACGCCGGTGATCTACGATGCGCGCGAGTTCTACCCCGGCATGGTGCAGGCGAACGTCGGGCCGGTGCTCAGCCGGGCGCTGGACGTGCTCGACGGCTGGGTGACGCCCCGGGCCGACGCGGTGCTGGCGGTTGGGGAGCGGCTGGCGGCGCGACACCGAGCGCTCGGCGGGCGCGTGTGGATCGTGCCGAACGCGCAGGCGCTCCCGACAGATAACGGGACCGGCTCTGCCCGCGCGCTGATCCGCGAGGGGCTGGGCATGCCCGACGATGCGTTGCTGGTAGTGTATGTCGGCTATCTGACGCCGGATCGCTTGCTGGCGCCGCTGCTTGACGCAGTGTGCGCGCTGCCCGACGCGTGGCTGCTGATCGGCGGCGTGGGTCCCCAGGCGGACCTGGTCGCCTCGTACGCGGCGCGCTGCCCGCGCATTCAGGCGCTGGGATGGGTGCCAGTGGACGATGTGGTGACAATCGTGTCATCGGCGGATGTGGTGTATTATGGCCTCGACGCGCAGAACCCCAATAGCTTCTACTTCATGCCGAATCTGGCGTTCACTGCGCTGGCGACTGGCCGCCCGCTACTGACCACGCCGGTCGGGGAGATCGCCGAGGTGGTGCGAGCGGAGCGTTGTGGCATGGTGATGCGTGCGCCGAGCGCAGACGCGGCGATCGAGGCGCTCGAATCGCTGCGGGATGGGGTGTTCCGCGCGGGGCTGGCGGAGCAGGCGCGGCGGCTGGGGCGGTCGGATTACAACTGGTGTTCCGCCGCGACGCAGCTTCTTGACGCCTACAATTGTATGAACATTGTCAGGAAGTGTTCTTAACCGCAAAATTCGGGAGAAATTCAGGTTTGTGAATTTGGTATCTGTGATACGCTTACGTTAGCGTCTATGGGTCGTTTATTCATTTGAACGGCATATCTCACGCTTTCATCAATGCGCGTGATTATCTTTATTTCGTGGAATCCTG
>CBINGT010000566.1:0-2261 GCA_966250245.1 uncultured Anaerolineae bacterium | reverse complement strand
CTCTCCGTAAACGGAGAGGGGAAAAGGGGCCGGGGGTTAAGGGGTGAGGTTTCCCAAAGGACGCCCTGTGCGCCAACTCATCTTGACACCTGACTCACCGGTCTTCTGGCCGGTTCCGGCGGATGAAGTCCTGCGGGTCGACGTAGTTCTCCATCAGCGCGTTCCAGTTGAGCTTCGGCCAGTGCCACGGCTGCGTCTCGAGGACCGCCGTAGGGCTGAGGTCGAAGTGCAGGTGATAGGCGTAGAGGCCCTCGGCGTTGCCCACCTTCGCGATCTGCTGGCCGCGCACCACGCGATCGCCCACCTTGACGATCGGGCTGCTGACGTGCGCGTAGCGGCCATAGAGCACCTGCCCGGTCGTGATCAGCGGGTCGTGGCGGATGATGATGATATGCCCCCACCCCGCGACCCGGTTGGAGTACGTCACCACGCCCGAGGCTGCCGCGTACACCGGCGTGAGCTTGTCGGCATCCCAGTACGGCTCGTTGACGTTGAGATCCGCGCCGGTGTGGTACGCCTCGCTCGGCGTCCCGGCCCGATAGCGCCGCGCGAAGCCGGTCGCGTCGAACCACTTGCCCGGCCAGACATCGTCGGACGCGCGCTCGGCAGCCGTGCCAATCGGCGCATCGTACCCGTCGGCGAGGTACTTATTCGTCGGCGTGATGCCCACCACCTGCCGCCAGCGTAGCGCGTCGAACGCGATCTCTTTATTGTCTTCGCCAGTCAGGTCGTTGAGGAAGACCACGCCCGCCGCGTCGTTGTTCGCGTCGAACTGGAACA
Organism: uncultured Anaerolineae bacterium; assembly: GCA_966250245.1. Lineage (GTDB taxonomy): Bacteria > Chloroflexota > Anaerolineae > Aggregatilineales > Aggregatilineaceae > DYGX01. The sequence continues at coordinate 1,481 of CBINGT010000566.1, read as the reverse complement.
CGCCCAGCGGCACCCACAGGTTGTAGTAATCGATCTGGCGGACCGGGATCTCAAGCTCGCCAGACGCGCCCAGCACACCATGCAGCTTGTAACGCGCGCGCTCGGTGGTGGCGTGGCGCGAAGGCACAAACGCAGAGACTTCGTACCACCCGCTGGCGACAAGCTGCGGGTCCCACCGCGCCCACATCTGGCTGCTATTGCGCTCGGTTTTCTTGTACTTCGTCGTCCAGCCCCAGGTGCCTTTGAAGGTGCTGAGCAACTGGTCGACGTTCTGGCCGCCATGCGCCCCATTGCGGTAATTCGGATGATCTGGCGTGACGACGATCTCAATGCCATATCGGCCTTGCGCGGGCGGCGGCTCCGGATCGGGCACCGGCTCGCTGGGGATGATCGGATGGTTGATGGCGGGGAACTCCACCGGCCCGATCACCCCGAAGCGCCACCAGCTAATGCCGGTCGCTTTGTATTTCTCGACAGCAAGCTGGCGCGCCTCCATCATCGCGTTGCGGGTGGATTTCCCTTGCAGGGCCGGGAACAGCGGCAGGCCATAATCCGCCCACGTGCTGAATCCTTCTTCGAGCACGGCCGCAACTGGACGCTGGAACGTCTCCCAGTAAAGCTGTAGATGGACGCTGTTAATAAACGGGCGCCATTCTTCGGGGAAGATGCGCGGCTTATGCTGCGGGCGCGGGTCAACCGCCATGCCGAGATGAAAACGCCCGCCGATCCCGCGCCGGACGCGCGTCATGAGCGGGCGGATGGGGTCTTTGCCGACCGTCCAGAAGCCTGAGTACGGCTCGACGTCCAGCACCATCGAGCGCACGCCAGGCCGGTTGCAGACCTCAATGATCCGGTCGGCCTCGGCGTTGATGTTGCGCCCCGTCAGCACGCACCACGCATGGAACTCCATCCCGTTCGCTTCCAGCACGCGGACCCACTTGTCGACGCTCGCGACGCTGTCGATCGCCAAGTTGCGGTCCCGGTCAAACTCGCCCTGCCAGTTTGGCCCGTCGCTGGTCTTCACCCACACTTGTTTGACGGCCGGGGCCCAGGTCTTGAGCGTCTGGACCAGCTCTTCAATCGTGTTTTCGGCAACTGAATCGCCCTTCCAGTGCCAGACCGCTACCTTTCCATCATACGGCGTCGCCATAAGCCTGCTCCTTCCGCTGATCGATCGCACGGTATTCGCGCAACACAATTGGCTGTTAGCGATTGGCTGAAAAACGCATAGCGTTCGGCGGAAGTTTGCTCTGCTCTGCTAACCGCTACCAGCGAATCGTATTTCTATGCCTATGGCTTACTATAGCTGTGGATCGACTCTCTTGGCAATTGCACGCTGGGCCTAATATCGAGCACAAGTTGCAGACAAAAAAAGACCGGCAGGGTTGTTCGCCTGCCGGTCGAGCGTGTATGTCGTCAGCGTGCGGAACCTCACCCCTGGCCCCTCTCCGTAAACGGAGAGGGGACAAGGGGCTGGGGGT
>CBINGT010000565.1:0-2290 GCA_966250245.1 uncultured Anaerolineae bacterium | reverse complement strand
GCGTTCAGCGCCGTACTGGCAGGCGAGCTCGGCCACCAGCCGCGTCCCGCCGATGTTGACGCGCACGGACTCGGCCGGGTACATCTCCAGCATCGGGACGTGCTTGTATGCCGCGGCGTGGAAGATCACTTGCGGCGCGAATTTGGCAAAGAGTGCGCTCATCCGATCTTTGTGCGTGATGTCCGCCAGGACGGGGACGATCGTGGCATTGTCGCACTCTTTTACCCTAAGCTCGGTCAGCAGGTCGTAAAGCCCGCTTTCGTTGTTGTCGACCATGATCAGCTTGACCGGCGAGAAGTTCAAAAGCTGGCGGCACAGCTCAGACCCGATTGAGCCAGCCGCGCCGGTCACCAGGATCGTTTTGTGCAGCACCCGAGAAACGTCGACGTCTTCGTGCCAGCTTACCGTCTTGCGACCGAGCAGGTCTTCCGGCCGGATCTCGCGCAGCGGGGAAGAGGCGATGGCCCCGTTGAACTGGGCCAGCACATCGGGCACAGTGTTGATCCGCGCGCTGGTTTGCTCGCAGTATGTCAGCACATCGATAAAGTCAGGGCCGCTGATGTTGTGGACCGCGACGACGATCAGTTCGATGTTGTGCTTTTCGACCAGCGCGGGGATATCCTTCCGGTTGCCGAGCACGCGGCTGCCTTCGACAAACATCCCCAGCTTGTTCGGGTCGTCGTCTACGAAGCCGACGACCTCGTACTGATCGTGCGCTTCCGGCGGGCGGTGCTTCAGGCGCAGCGCCGTGATGCTTCCCGCTTCGCCCGCGCCCACGATCAGCACGCGTTTCTTTGGAGTCTGATGGGGGAATTCATGCCGCCACACCGCGCGCCAGCGCCACTCCAGCCCGCTAATCAGACGGGAGCGATAGCGCACCGCGACGAACCCAGTCAGCGCTATGAATTGCCCAAACAGCACGATGCTCAGCGGGATGGGGCGCGGCCGTAACAGGAAATCGACCGGCGCGAGGATGGCGGTCGACACCGTGACCGCCTTAATAAGCACAGCGACATCGTGCCCGCTGGTTCGCCACCAGATGCGATGATAGGCGCCAAATCCATAGAGCGCGGTAAAGTTCGCGATCAGCGCGAATCCGATAAAGCGCTGGGCATTGCTATCAAGATGCGTAATAAACACTGGCGCGCGAACAGAGTAGGTGCAGGCATACGCAATCAACAGAATCGCAGCATCTATCAACGCCAGTGGAAACGGCCGTATGGCGTGGTAGCCATAACGCTTAAAAAAAGAAATGATACGGGCTCCCGGCGACATTCTTCCCCCCTCACATCTTTTACCTCAACGGCGATCCCTCAGCGCCGTTTTCCCAGTGTACATCTGATCAGCCTCTTTTAGGCATACTGCCTTATGTTTTTTATAAATTTTTGAGAGATGCTGGGCGGAATAGAGAGAATATTGACTGTAACATATAAAATTAATGCTACATAAAGCTACGGTACATGCAGGGCGATCAACGGTGGATGATAGGGCGCAACCCTGGCTTATGGTATGCCCATGGGATGAAAAAAAGCGCCTATTCCCAGCTTCTTGCTCGGATAGAGAAAAGATCGCGTCTCCGGTGTTTTGCTTCCCCGCTTATGGTCGGGAACGCCGGGCGCAAAAGAAAGGACGGCGCACCGATTTTCGGTGCGCCGTAGGGAGAACTTCTGGCTAGTTTGAAAAGACGACTTCGATCGACTGGTCCTGCCGCAGATCGAACCGGAACTCCAGAATCGGCTGGCCCAGTTCATAACTGTTTGCCGGTTGTGGCGAGACTTTGATCGTCTCCGCGCCAGGTGGCAGGCGTAGTTGGACGCTCACCTGCTCCGCAATAGTGCCCGGTGGTTTCTGGACGGTCAGTTGATAGCGCTGGTACGGGCCGATGGTCTCCACCAGCGGGGGAGTGTTGTAGTGGAACTGGACGCGCAGGCTGTCGTCATAGTCCACCTGTAGATCCGAGATAAAGATCGTGTGTCCGGCAGTGGCAGCCACGTCCGGCTCGAAGCGAAGGTTCTCGCTGCCGCGCAGCATGCTATTGGCCGGAGTAAAGACCTGAAGGATCGTGTGATAGTTAATGTCGTTATAGTGCTCGGGTCGGACGGCAGGGTCCCGCTCGGCAACGCGCGCCGGGAAGTCATAGCTCACCGTGACGGTGCTGTTCAGCGTGCCACCCGGCTGAATCTCCACATCGTACGTCGTCTCGCGCAGCACGGAGCGACTTGACTTGCTGCCGAGGTTGGCGTCCGCCACCATCAGGTAATCTCTGTCCACGCCGGGTTCCTGCGCGCCA
>CBINGT010000564.1:0-2301 GCA_966250245.1 uncultured Anaerolineae bacterium | reverse complement strand
CAACGGAGACTGCATCAGCATGAAGTTCGCGCTGGTCTGGCAGATTTCCGCGCACGCCAGCAGCGTGGTGATATGTTCCCGTGCGGCGTGCTTGCCACCCATATCCAGACAGTGCATCGCCGTTGCCAGACAAATGCTGTGACAGTCGAGGCAGTTCTGGATGCAAAGCTGCATATCCTGATCGAGCCCCTCGATCTGATCGAGACTACCGAGCATCACATTCTCTCCCGTTCCTATTCTGACGGTGGATCGTGCTCCGATCCGGGATCGGAATGAGGTGGGTGCTCCGGCAGATTGGGATGCGGTGGCTCGGTGTCTGAGGGGGACGACGCGCGACCAGGGTTCGTCTCGATGCGGTGCAGCGAGGCGGGATCATGCGGCAGCATCAGGCGCTGCATCGGATCAACCTCGCCCGCCGGTTGGACCGGCGTGCGCTCGTCGGGCGGCGCCTGCGCTTCCCACCGCGCGATCATCTGCTGCAGCCACACCAGCTCGGCTTTGAGCAGCGCGACCCGGTGGCTGAACAGCGCGTCGATCTCAAACGGGGTTTCCTGCGCGGCGGCGATCTGCTGGCGGCGCTCGCGGGCCTGCGCCAGCCGCGCCATCAGCGCATCGCGATAGGCGGCGAACGCGGCGCGGATCTGCCCCGGTCGCAGCACGCCGAGGTTCGCCAGCCCTAGTTCGAAGGCGCTGTACGACTCGCGCGGGGTGCTGAGCAACTCGACCACAGCGGTTTTCAGCACGCCCAGGCCCGCTGGCGTCAGACGCCAGCGCCGCTGCATCGGCTCGCCGCGCGGACCGTCTCCATCCGCCAGCCCCTGCTGCTCAAGCTTTTCCAGCAGATACGCCAGCGACGCGACGCCGATGTCCGTCCAGGCGCGCAGACCGCGACGGGCGATCTCCGCCTGAAGCTCACGCCCGGCGATCGGCCCTTCGGCCAGGATACTCAGCACGGCAAGTTCTGCGTCGGTCATAGCGGGTTCCGTTCTTCCCGGCGGCTATGTCGTCCCTCAAGAGTGTGTGACACGCTGGCGCTCAGCCCCATCCCCCGGCCCGCCTTCCGCTTGCGCAGGGCAGGCGATCAGGAGATGGGGCAAAAGCGCATCACAACTCTAGACCGAACTTAGCAGCTTATTATCGGCGCGCGCAACCGCTCGCCCGGTCAGTCGCCCGGCTGCTCGACAGGCGCTACCGAGTGCGATCCAGTCCGCTTGAACAACCTGCCCGGCCACCATGCCCAGCGGCCCAGCGCCGTGGTGAGCGCGGGGACGAGCATCGTCCGCACGACGAACGTATCGATCAGCACACCGACCGCGACCGCGAAGCCGACCTCAAGCAGCCCGGCGACCTCGCCGACCATCAGCGCGCCGAACGTGCCCGCCAGAATCAGCCCGGCCGAGGTGATGATCGCGCCGGTCGCGGCGACGGCTACGTGCACGCCCTCACGCACGCCATGACGCGGGATTTCCTCTTTGATACGCCCGATCAGGAAGATGCTATAGTCCACACCCAGCGCGACGAGGAACACGAACACGAAGAACGGCACGTACCACGTCAGGCCCTCGACCTGCAACCATAGATGCTGGAAGACGAGGTTCGTCAGCCCCAGCGTGAACAGGAAGCTGAGCACCACCGTCGCGATCAGGTAGAGCGGCGCGACCACGCTGCGCAGCATGATCAGCAGCACGACGAAAATGCCGACCATTACGTACAGGATGGCGCGCACCAGGTCGCGATCCATCGTGTCGCGGATGTCGGTGTTGATCGCGGTCGCTCCGGCCACCACCGCTTCACCGCTATCCTGGTAATCGGTGAGGATCGCGCGGATCTCGTTGACCGTGTCCATCGCTTCGTAACCCTGCGTGTTGCCGCCCAGGATCACGTCGAGCTTGAAAGCGGTCGCGTCTGCGGTGAGGTATTGCGCGGTAAGCTGCCCGAACAGGTCCGCGCTAAGTCCGTTATCGCCGACGGGCAGCGCCGCGACGACGTCGCTCAACTCAGTCGGCAGCAGATACGCATCCGGCAGCGCGGCGAACGTCTCCGACAGCCCCGCCAGCGCATCGGGCAGCGCGTTCCGCTGCTGGATCAGCCCGAGCGGGTTGCCGAACGCCTCGCGCAGCAGCGCCAGATCGGGGTCGTCCGCTACTTCAGGGAAGCGCTCCGCCAGCAGGTCAAGATAGCCACGCACGCCCTGTAGCAGTGCGCCCAACGAGGCGAGGTCCATTTCGCCGCCCGCCATCGTCGTCGGGTTCATCGTGCCGAGCATGTCGTTCGCCAGCGCAAGCTGCCGGTCCACACGCA
>CBINGT010000563.1:0-2307 GCA_966250245.1 uncultured Anaerolineae bacterium | reverse complement strand
CGGCCTGTAGCGCGGCGTCGATCGCTTGGTTGCTGCCGGGAATGTCGTCGCGGCGATACGGCTCGTGCAGCCGGTCGGAGAGCGCGCGGCCCAGCAGCGCGAAGTCGCCCTCACGCAGCGCCTCGACCAGCAGCAGCGCCCGGCCGATGTTGTGGACTGCGTCGGACAGCGGGACGACCTGCGGCAGATCGTCGCGCACCCGCTGCGCGTAGTCCGGCAGGTCGGGGATCGCGATCACCAGATGCAGCGGCTCGATGTCCAGCGAGCGGCAGACAAGGTCGCCGGGCGCCGCGCTGCACACGCTCAGCCCGCCGCGCATCGCCGCGACGACCGACTCCGGCCGCCCCGACAGGCGGCTCGCCAGCTCGATCAGGACGTCACGGTGCAAGGGGCTGCCGAGCAGGTTGTTCGCCGCGACCAGCCCGCCGACCGTCAGCGCCACGCGTGCGCCCAGCCCCACGTCGAGCGGGATGCGGCTGGCGCACATCACGCTCAGGCCGACGGGCGCGCGCTCCAGCATCTGAAATAGCGTGATCGCCGCCATCATCGCCGGATTGTAGTAGTTCTCCGGCAGGCGGTCGGCGCCCTCGCCGCGCACCTGGATCACAAGCTGATCGTCGTCGCGCAAGGCCATCTCGACCGTGCTGCGCAGGTTAAGCGCCAGCCCCAGCACGTCCAGACCCGGTCCCAGGTGCGCACAGACTGCCGGAACCGAAACGCTGACTTTGTGGACGGCGTGTTGCGCCAAAGGTTGCTGCAGACTCATCGGCTGCCTCTGGAGAGAGCGATTAGCTTTTAGCAGTTAGCGATTAGCGGTTAGCAATTAGCAGTCAAGCGATATGGCACTTTGTTTTTTGCTAACCGTGAACGGCGATGTGTGCTATCAAAATAAGCTAGTCTACGCGGCGCGCGGCGGGGAAAACCTCACCCCTTAACCCCCGTCCCCCTTTCCCTCTCTCCGTTTACAGAGATGGGCCAAGGGTGAGGTTCCGCGCGCCGACGAAATCGACTCAGACCTTCCGAAAGGTTCTAGCTTTGAGCGATTCGCGATTACCAGTCAGGCGATATAGCTCTTTGCTTTTGGCTAACCGCTAATTGCTGACTGCTACCTGCTACCCGCTTAGCATAGTGTCGCGGCGCGTGTGTGGCAAGTGGCGGCGCGCGTCACCCGCTGTAATAGCCGGGGCGGTAGGGCGGGCCGTAGTACGTCGTCACGCCGATCGTGCGGTAGCCAAGTTTCTCATACAGCGGCTGCCCGACGCTCGACGCCATCAGCATCGACGCGTCGATCCCTCGCGCCCGCAGGTCGCTTAGCACGGCGAGCATCAGCGTGGTGGCGTGCCGCTGGCGGCGAAAGCGATAGCGCGTGCCGACGTTCCAGATTCCTGCCATATCCCCGCACAGGGCGACGGTCGCGCAGGCGGCGGGCTCATCCCCCACATACGCCAGATAGTGCAGAATATCGCCCGCGCCGAGGTGCTCCGCCCGGCTGATGCGGTCGTTCACCCCGCTGCCGGATGCGAACGCCTCGGACATGACGCGGCCCGCGTCGGCGATGTGCTCGCGCCGGGTCGCCCGCACGATGCGCGTTTCCGGATTGTGGGCGATTGGTCGCGGGACGCCTTCCAGCACCATCAGCGGCGTGCTCCAACGCCCGTAATACCCGCCGGATTCCAGCCACTTGCCCCAGCCGGGCATGTACGTGTCGGTCAGCACGACGCTCCACGCCGCCTGATAGCGCGCGAAAAAGCGTGTCGCGTCGTCCAGCACAGCTTCGCTGAGCGCGTCGGGGTGTTGCGGCCAGATATGGTTTGCCCCGGTCAGGCGCGTGTCGCCGCTGTAGCTGATCGTGCAGCCGCCGACGACCTGCGTCACCGCGCCCGGCCACTCGCGGAATATCCGCTGGTAGAAGCTGTCGACGCAGGCGAGCGCCTGCTCCAGCAGCGGATCGGCCATCGTCACCAGCTTTCGAGGATCGGCAGCGTCAGGGTAACGGTTGTGCCTTCTCCCGGCGCGCTGTCGATCGCCATACGCCCGCCGTGCCGCTGGACGATCGCGCGCGCCATCGTCAGCCCGATCCCGCCGCCGGGGATCGCCTGCACGCGCGCATCGGCGGAGCGCCACAGACGGTCGAACGCTTTGGAGAGGTCGTCCGGCGCCATGCCGAACCCGCGATCCTGCACCACGCAGCGGACCGCGCGCCCATCCTGCTCGGCTCTCACGCTGACCGGCGCGCTGTTCGGCGTGTAGAGCAGGGCGTTCCGCAGCACCGCGCCCACTGCCTGCTGCAAGCGGGCCGCGTCGCCG
>CBINGT010000562.1:0-2312 GCA_966250245.1 uncultured Anaerolineae bacterium | reverse complement strand
GCGACGTGAGGGTGATCGATGTGGCCGTCAAGTACGGGTACGAGTCGCCCGATGCGTTCACGCGGGCGTTCCAGGCGTGGCACGGCGTCACACCCTCGGAAGCGCGGCGCAGCGACACGGCCCTGAAGGCGTTTCCGCCGATGACGTTTCAGCTCACGATTCGTGGAGGTACCGAGATGGAATACCGGATCATCGAAAAAGACGCCTTCAAAGTCATCGGCCGGATGAAGCAAGTCCCGCTGATCTACGAGGGGGTCAACCCTGAGATCGAAGCGATGTGGGGGATGTTCGCGCCCAGTGACTTCGACGAGCTCAAGCAGCTTTCGAACGTCGAGCCGCGCGGGATCATCCTGGCGTCGAACAACGTCGAGAGCATCCGCGAGGGCAGTATGCTCGACCAGTGGATCGGCGTGGCGACCGATCGCGAGGACACCGGGCGCTGGGAAGTGCTGCCCGTCGCGGCGGGAACCTGGGCCGTCTTCACCTCGGTCGGCCCCTTCCCGCAGACCCTCCAGAGCACCTGGGCGCGCATCGCCGCCGAATGGCTGCCGGAGTCTGGCTACGAGTTCCGCGAGGGGCCGCAAATCCTCTGGAACGAAAGCCCAGACACCACCAAGCCCGATTTCCGCAGCGAAATCTGGGTCCCAGTCGTGAAGCGATAAAGCGAACAATCGAGAGATTGCACAATAAAAAACGGCGTGTCGTCATTGACACGTCGTTTTGTGCGTTTATAACTGAGTGGTGAGCTGTAAATCACCCAAAGGACCGCTCATCATGCCAACCGAAGTACTGCTCATCCGCCACGGGGAAACCGACTGGAACGCGTCGCGGCGCTGGCAAGGGCGCGCTCCCGTTCCGCTGAACGAAGCAGGGCTGGCGCAGGCGCAGGCTCTGGCACGCTACCTCGCCGCGCGCCAGGTGCCGATCGACGTGCTCTACAGCAGCCCGCTGCCCCGCGCGCGGCAGACCGCCCAGGCTATCGCGGATGCGCTTGGGCTGACCGTCCTCACGGATGACCGGCTGCGCGAGGTCGACGTCGGGGATTGGCAGGGGCTCAGCCATGACGAGATCGAGGCGTGGGACGGCGAGCGTTTCGCCGCCTACCTCGCGGACTGGTATCACACGCCGACGCCCAACGGTGAATCGCGCATGGAGCTTCAGGTGCGGGCGCGCGCCGCGTTCGACGACATCACAGCGCGGCATTGCGGCGCCACCATCGCGATCGTCAGCCACGGCGGGACGCTCGGCATGCTGCTCGAAAGCCTGCTCGGCAAAATCGAGCGCCCCAGCCTGGCGAACACGTCGATCACCGTTCTCAAGCAGCCCGCGCCCGGCCAGCCGTGGGAGCTTGCGGCGGTTGGGTTGGCGCCCCATCTCAACGAGGAACCGCTGGGCGAAACCTGGTAGCGCCCCGGTTGTCACTGGCAAAAGGCATTCCTTAAACTAGAGATGGAGTGGTTTTTGCGTGTCGCACCGGCTTGACGCCGTCACGCCGGACACTGGATGGAACCGACGTTCCACAGGAGTGGATGGAATGGCAACTGAAGAATATCGCAGCACCTACGGCCTTGAACATCACGGTTTCCGCAACCTTGAGCGCGAATTTTGGAACCTGAGCACTCCCGCGCTCTACGAGCAAGCCATCCGGTTCCGCGAAGGAATTATCGGGCACCTCGGCTCCCTGGTGGTCCGCACCGGCGACCACACCGGCCGCTCGCCCAACGACAAGTTCATCGTGCGCGAGCCGTCGTCCGAAGACAAGATCTGGTGGGGCCCCATCAACCGCGAGTGCAGCCAGCAGAACTGGGAGCTGATGTACCATCGCGTGATGGCGTATTTCGAGAACCGCAGCGTCTTTGTGCAAGATTGCTTCGCCGGGGCCGATCCGCGCTATCGCGTGCCGATCCGCATCGTCACCGAGACGGCGTGGCACAGCCTGTTCGCGCGCAATATGTTTGTGCGGATTATGGAGCCAGAGCGGCTTCGGACGCACGTGCCGGAGTTCGTGGTTATCGACGCGCCCAATCTGAGCGCCCCGCCCGGCTTTGGGTGCAGCACGTCGGGCGCGTTCATCCTGGTGAACTTCGCGGAGAAGATGATCCTGATCGGCGGCACGCGCTACGCGGGCGAGATCAAGAAATCGATCTTCACGATCATGAACTACCTCCTGCCGCAGCGCGGCGTCATGGCGATGCACTGCTCGGCGAACTACGGCAAAGACCGCGACGATGTGGCGCTGTTCTTCGGCCTCAGCGGCACCGGCAAGACGACGCTCTCCAACGACACCACCCGCACGCTGATCGGCGACGACG
>CBINGT010000561.1:0-2319 GCA_966250245.1 uncultured Anaerolineae bacterium | reverse complement strand
GGGGCCGTACGTGCGGCTGAGGGTAGCGTAGGAGCGATTAGCGGTTAGCAGTTAGCGGTTAGCGAAAAGCGGGGAGTAGGGAGTGGGGAATAGGGAGTTGGGAGTCGTAGGGGCGGAGCTTGCTCCGCCCGCAGACACGGCACATCAGAGCAACCTCACCCCTGGCCCCTCTCCGTTTACGGAGAGGGAAAAAGGGGGCGGGGGTTAAGGGGTGAGGTTTCCCCGGCGGGCATCACACGCTCTGCCCGGCTAACTGCTAATCGCTAACCGCTAACGGCTCAAAAAGGAGTGGACTGTGGGACTGATGGAAGCGCTGAACCGGCTGGGCGCGATCGCGGTGCCGGGTGTGACGAGCTATTCGCTGGACGAGACGCCGGACACGCTCGGTGGCGCGCAGCTCCCCGCGCTGGTGATCGCGCCGGAGTGGGGCGGCGACTGGCCGGGCCTAGCGCCGAGCGGCTTCGCGGCGGGGTTCGGGCGGCTGGCGGCGCGCGTGGCGCATGTGTTGCTGGTCGCGCCGGTCGCCGGGGGAGCAGGCTCGCGGGTGGCGCTGCCGGAGATGGCGGCGGTGATCGACGCGTACATCGTCGCGCTGGCCGCCGATCCGACGCTCGGCGGGGCGCTGGTGCGTCCCGCGCAGGTGCGGGTGACGGTCGGCGTGACACCCTATGGCGGGATCGACTATCACGCGGCGACCTTCCTGCACGAATGGATGCTGCGATTGGCGCCGGTGACGTGAGGGAGCGAGGCGGATGGGCACGCACCTGATTCTTGAGGTGGACTGGTCGCACGATGGGATGTGGGTCGAGGAAGCGGGGCGGCTGCTGACGCTGCGCGGGACGGTCGGCTTCGCCACCCCGGGGCATCACGTCGCCGAGGTGGGGCGCATGACGCTTGAGGTGGACAACTTCGACGGGCGCTATACCCCCGGCAGCGTAGATAGCCCGCTGGCGGGAAAGCTGCTGCCGCGCCGCCCCGCACGCATTCGCGCTGTGTCCGACGGCGGCGAGGCGTGGACGATCTTCACCGGCTGGATCGAGCGGATCGAAGCCGGAGCCGAGAGTGGCGTCGCGACGATCACGCTGGTGGACGCGATAGCGCTGTTGCGCGGGCAGCCGCTAAGCGTGACGTATGCGCCCAGCCGCAACGCGGTCGAGTGCCTCGGCGCGCTGGTGGGCATGGCGTACGCGGCGGCGCGGACCGATTACGAGGGAGAGGGCGAGGTGCTGGAGCATGTCGGCTGGCGCTGGCTGCCGGAGACGATGACCGTGTGGGACGGCGTGCTGGATGTGACGCGGACGTGGCACGGGCGCTTCTGGGTGTCGCGCCGGGGCGAGCCGTGCTATCGCGGGCGGGCGTGGCTGCAAAAAGGGGTGGGCGCTGTGGCGCTGTCGCTTGGCGAGGGGAGTGGGGCGGCGCGCGACGTCCCCGACCGGCTAGAGATGGCGCTCGACGTGGCGCAGGTGATCAACGCGGTGCAGGTGGTGACGTACCCGGTCGATACGGTCGGCGTGCAGAGCGTGCTGTGGTCCGCCAGCGGGATTTTGCGGCTCGCGCCGGGGGAGACGCGCGAGATATGGGCGCCGTTCCGCGACGAGCGGGGCGAGCGCTGCGCGGCGGTCGAGGTCGTGCCGCCGGTTCCGGTGACCGACTATCGCGTGACCGAGTTCCGCGACGCGAGCGGATACGACTACACCACGGATGGCGCGTTCAGTCTGAGCGTCACCATCGAAGCGACGCGCGCCCGGCTGACGCTGCGCAACACAGCGATCGGCGCGCTGTACGTGCAGTATCTGCGGATTCGCGGCAAGCCAGTGATCGAGCACGCGCCGGTTATCGGGCAGGCGGCGGACGCGGGCAGCCAGGCGATCTACCAGCCGCGCGCGACGGTGATCGACCTGCCGATGCAGGCGGACGCCGCGTTTGGGCAGGGGCTGGCGGAGTACACCGTCAGGCGGCGGGCGGAGCCGGTCGCGGCGGTGCGGCGCGTCGAGTTCCGCGATCGGGACGTGGTGATGGGCGCGAACCTGTACGGGCTGGAGCTGATGGATCAGGTGCGGATCACCGATCCGGCGCGCGGGCTGTTCGGCGCGCATCACCGGATTCACGCGATCGAATATGAGGTGACGCCAATGGGCCAGCGGGTCGCGCTGTGGCTGGAACGCTGCGATGACCGGACGTACTGGCGGCTGGGGCACGCGTCGGCGGGGGTGTTGGGGCGAGGGACGCGGTTGGGGTTTTAGCGGTCGGCTGGCCCCCCCAACCCCCACCCCAACCCCCCCCCCAGCGGCGGGGACGGGGGCCAAACCGCGCATTACA
>CBINGT010000560.1:0-2338 GCA_966250245.1 uncultured Anaerolineae bacterium | reverse complement strand
ACGGGCTGTGGCAGGGGCCAGGAGAGCCGGACCCGGTCGCACTGGTGACTGATGTTGCCAGTAATCCGAGCGCAGGGCTGGTGTTGCAGGAAGCGGTCGGCGATGTGGACTATATCTACGTGGTGGTGACGCTGCCGGATGGCACGCTGCAACTGACGCGCGGCGGCGTGTTCAGCTACTACGAGTTCCTGGGCAATATCGACGACCGCATGACGGACGACGAGTGGCGCACGCAGGTCGCCAGCGGGGATCTCCCGGCGCGGCCCGCGTGGACCAACGCGTTCTTCAGCGAGTAAGCCGCTCGCTCGAATCACCGGCGCAGACCGGCGTTGATCTGCGGACGGAGGGGCGGCGCCATGAGGCCCGCCCCTGTTCAAAAAGGGGGAAAACATGAAAGTGCGTCTCTTGCGCGGCATGTCGTGGATTCTGGTGCTGAGTCTGCTGGCGGCGCTGCTGTTGCCTATTGCCGCTGGCGTTGAGCGCGCGCAGGCGGGCGGCGGATGGTCCGTCTGGCTGTACAACGACGCGACCGGCGAGATGGTGCGCGTACATCCGGATGGTTCGACGGAAGCCTACGCGTTCCCGCTACCGCTCGGCGTCAGTGCATTGACCTATGCGTTGACTTTTTCGCGCGACGGTGACCGGATGGCGTTCTGCCTGATGGATGACACGGGCGTAACGTCTGTGCGCGTCTACGACTTCCCGCTTGCGCTGTATCGCGGCGTGTACGAGGTGCCCGGCATGGTCCAGGGCTGCTGGCTGGAGCCGGGCAGCTTCAGCGAAGATGGCATGCTGCTGGCGGTCGGGCTGTTCAACCACTATCCCGACCCGGCCGATCCGCGCCCCGAGTGGGAGCTGATCGTGATGAACGCGGAGACGGGCGCTGTCATCCGGCGCCTGACCGCGCGCGACCCGCAGATCGCCGCGCTGGGGCTGAACATCAGCGGGACGATCCCGGCGGTGGTGACGTTTGAGCCGGAAACGCCCGCGTTCCCTGGCGAGATTGCGTTCAGACCGATCCAGTATGGCACGGAAGGGATGCAGGAATATCACAGCCTGATCTGGCGGCTGGCCGATAACATCGTCCGCGTCGAAGGGTATCACGGCAAGGGCGGGTTCAACCTTCTCCAAGATACTGGCGAGGCCGTATTCCAGGACGTGTACGACTGGCTGCCGCAGGGCCGCCTTGAAGGGCCGGGCTATCTGTACAACGTGATCCTGTACGCCCCGCCGGGCGGCGAGCCTTACATCGTCTATCACGGCGGCGCGGCGGTGCTCGGATCGCCAACCTTCATCGACGGTGGGCGCCGGATCGCCGTGTACAGCTACACGTCGCCGGGTCCGCCAGTGTGGTACAGCATTGACCGCACCGGAATGGTCGAATTGCTCCCGATCGCTGGCGAGGTGTACCGGGTCTGGGGATTGGGGGGAAGCGTCGTCTACCTGACGGATGGTGGCGTAGAACGCGAGGCTCCCGTGTTGTACCAGACGCTCTTTCGGGAGAATGGCACCATCACGACCGACGAGCTCTGGCGCGGCGAGCCAGGAGAGTTCTGGCGCGTGGCGTGGGTAACGCCTATGTTAGCCAATAGCGACCTGCCGCCATTTGAGCCGTTTGCCGTGGTGGGCGAGCCGCCCTCCATCACGCCGACTGCGCCGCCTAGCGCCCCGCCAGTGCTGGCGGTCGGCGGCAGCGCGCTCACCATCACGACCGAGGGCGATCTGCTCCGCGTGCGAAGCGGCCCGGGCCTCAGCTTCCCGGTCCTGTTTGGGCTGGCGAACGGCACGCTGGTGACCCTGCGTGAAGGGCCTGTCGCGGCGGATGGATACAACTGGTGGCGTGTCGAAACGGCGGACGGGCGCACCGGCTGGGCGGTCGACGGCGTGATTGAGGGAAGCGGCTGGCTCCAAACGCTGATTCCGGTGGGCGGCTAATCTCGGTCTGCTTGAACACAAACAGAATGAGCGGCAGGGTCACATTCGATCCTGCCGCTCTTTGTGGGGGGGAGCCCCTGCCAGCCGGGTAGAGACAGGGGCTTCGGCTATGCGGAGCGACCGGGCGGCCGCCCCGCGCACCAACAAGTGAAGGTATTGCTACTTCCCACGCCCCTTGCCGGGGTTACCGGAGTTGCCCCGGCCCGGATTGCCGGAATTGCCCTTCCCTGGGTTGCCAGAGTTGCCCCTGCCGGGGTTGCCCTGGTTTCCGGGGTTATCCTTCTTGGCCTGGCCGGGTGGGGTCCACTGGTCGCCGTCGCCGGACTTCTTCGCCTGGCCCGGAGGGACGCGCTGACTGCTGTCGTCGCCGGACTTCTTCGCTTGCCCAGGCGGGACGCGCTGG
>CBINGT010000559.1:0-2341 GCA_966250245.1 uncultured Anaerolineae bacterium | reverse complement strand
CACGCGGGCGCGTGTAATCTGTTTGATGATAGCGGACGCGCGCCGTTAAGGCTAGCCGAGAATTGGTAGAAAGTTAATTGACTTGTTAGAACATTTGTGCTAAAATTGAAAGATGTTTCGCTGCTTTTGTTAACACACTGGAGGCCGACCGGCATGACGCACGAACCACGCCGACCTGTCCCTCTTAGCGCTGTCCGCGCGCTCGCGCTTGAGACGCAGCAGCTCACCACGCCGCTGGACGCATCCCCGGAACCCAACCCCGACACGATTTACGAGACAGTCGAGCGACTCGGCTGCGTGCAAATCGACACGCTCCAAATGGTTCGCCGCAGCCAGTATATCGCGCTGTGGAGCCGCCTGGGGCGCTATGACCCGGCCGACTTCAACCGCCTGATCTACGACCCCGCTGCGCGCCGCCTGTACGAGTACTGGCAGCACGCCGCGTCGATTATCCCGCTCAAGTATTTCCGCTACAGCCTGCCGCTCATGGCGCGCTATCGGAACGGCTACGGCTGGCGCGAGTGGGACAAACAGCCCGAAAACCAGGCTGTGATCGAGCAGGTCCGCGCGCACCTTCGGGCGAACGGCGGCGCGCGCGTGGGCGATTTCGAGTACGACGGGCCGAAGCGCGGGCCGTGGTGGGATTGGAAGCCGGTCAAGGCGGCGCTGGAATACCTGTTTGACAGAGGCGAGGCGATGGTCGCGGATCGGCCGAATTTCCAGCGGGTGTATGATCTGCGGGAGCGGGTGTTGCCGGAGTGGGTGGACACCACCGAGCCGAGTTTCGAGGAAATGGTGTGCTTCCGGCTGGATCAGGCTGCGCGCGTCGCCGGGATCGCCACGGGGCGGCAGCTTATCGCGCACGCGTATCTGAAACCCGGCGAGGCGGCATCCGCTCTGCGCTCGCTGGTGGAGCAGGGCGCGCTGGTCGAGGTCGAGGCGGAGACTGCGCGTGGCTCCACGACAACGATGCTCGTTCACCGCGACAACCTGCCGCTGCTGGAACAGGCGCTGGATGGGGCTATTTCGACCGGGCGCACGACGTTCCTCAGCCCGTTCGACAGCCTGTTCTGGACGACGGGCCGCGACGAGATGGTCTTCGGATTCCGCCAGCGGCTCGAAGCGTATGTGCCCGCGCCGAAGCGCATCTGGGGGTACTTCTGCCTGCCGATCCTGCACCGCGACCGTCTGATTGGGCGCTTCGACGTCAAGCTCGACCGCAAGACCGGCACGCTCAATCTGCGCGCGCTGTATCTGGAGCCGGGCGTCGCGCCGGACGAGCAATTGGTCGCAGATATCGCGGCGGCGATGCGCGATTTTCTCGTATTCCACGACGCACATGATCTCGTGATCGAGCGCAGCGATCCGGCCGAGTTCGGGGAGAAGTTGCTGGCTGCGCTTTAACATTCCGCCAGTGCCCTTTAACATTGATTTTAACATTCGCCCGCGCCAGAGAAGGAGACCTCTATGAAGCTTGAAGGCTACACTCAGTTCGGCGGGCATCACCGCGAGACTGCCGCCGTGCAGCACGTTCTGGCGCATCAGGGCGTGACCGCTCCACACACCGGCCAGCCGTTTACCGAGAGCATGTTGCTCGGCATCGGCGGCGGGATCGGCTTCGTCTATTTCGTCTTTGAGTTCACCAGCCCTGATTTCTTCTATCAGGGCGTTTTTTTCAGTCTGAGCGCGCGCTATCACGACCATCTGATCCCGCCGCTGTGCGAGCGCCTCGGCCTGCCGCGAGACACGCGTGAAACAGGCAGCGCACGCAAAGCCGTCGCCAACATCACCGGGCCGTTGGAGCGCGGCGTGCCGGTGATCGCCTGGGCGGACCGGCTTCATCTCCCCTACTATCGGCTGTCACCCAGGCTGGTCAAGTGGGCGCCGCCAGTCCCGGTCGTGGTCTACGGCTACGATGAGGATGGCGGCGCGGCATACCTCGCGGAGATCTCCGAGCGGCCGCTGACCGTGCCGCTAGACGCTTTCGCACAGGCGCGCAGCGCGCAGAGTTACATCAAGAACCGTACCGTGGTGATCGAGCCGCCGCCCGCGCCGCCCGATCTACCTGCCGCCATCCGCGCCGGGATCCGCGCGTGCTGGCAGGCACTGTTGGAGCCGCGCATCCGCAACCTCGGCGTGCCGGGGCTAGAGAAGTGGGCCGCGCTGCTGGTCAACCCGCGCGACGCGAAGGGCTGGCCGCGCGCCTTTCCGCCCGGCGCCCGGATGTACGATGGCCTGCGGGCGATCTACGAGGCGCTGGCGGTCGATGACACGCCGGGGCAGGGCGTCCGCGCGATGTATGCCGATTTTCTGGACGAGGCGAGCGGCGTCGTGAACGAGC
>CBINGT010000558.1:0-2349 GCA_966250245.1 uncultured Anaerolineae bacterium | reverse complement strand
CTGCTGCCCGAAATTGATTAAAGAGCGGGGAGTGGGGAGTGGGCAGTCGGGAGTAGGGAGTAGGGAGTCGAGGGACCTTTCGAAAGCAACGAGCGTGTTTCCCCGGCGTGCAGAACCTCACCCCTGCCCCTCTCCGTAAACGGAGAGGGGAAAAGGGGCCGGGGGTTAAGGGGTGAGGTTCCCCACTCCCTACTTCCTATTCCCTACTCCCCTTACCCACCGCTTTTCCTGCTTTTTGCTCCATCTGTTGGACCGCTCCGCGCCGATTGCGTATAATCCTCGCCATCCCGATCGCCATCCACTGAAAAGGAGCTCGGCTTGAAACTCTTTGTGCCGGGCCGGATCTGCCTGTTCGGAGAGCACTCGGACTGGGCGGGCACTTACCGGCGTTTCAATACAAACATTGAAAAAGGCTACGCGCTGATCACTGGGACCAACCAAGGGATTTACGCCGAAGTCGAACCGCACCCCACGTCACTCGTCCTGACCTCGACCGCCCCGGACGGCACCCGCGTCGGCCCGTACGAAATTCCAATGGAAGCCCAGACATTGTTTGAAGAAGCGCAGAAGGGTGGCTTCTGGAGCTATGTCGCGGGCGTTGCCTACCAGATTCTGACGCACTACCACGTACGCGGGCTGGTGATCGACAACTACAAAACCGACCTGCCGATCAAGAAGGGGCTGTCGTCCAGCGCGGCGATCTGCGTGCTGACCGCGCGCGCCTTCAACCGCGTCTACGACCTCAAGATGACGACGCGCGGCGAAATGGAGATGGCCTACCAGGGCGAGATCACCACGCCGTCGCGTTGCGGGCGCATGGACCAGGGCTGCGCCTATGGCGACCGCCCGATCCTGATGACATTCGACGGCGACCGGCTGGACGTCAAAGAGGTGCCGGTTGGTGGGACGCTGCATTTCGTGATCGTCGACCTGCAAGCGCAGAAGAACACGATGGAGATCCTGACGCGGCTGAATCAGTGCTATCCCCTGGCCGATACGCCGGTCGCGCGGGATGTGCAAAAGCTGCTCGGCCCGATCAACAAGCGTATCGTCCACAAGGCGATCGAAGCGCTGAAAGCGGGCGACGCACCGCGCCTGGGGCACCTGATGAAGCAGGCGCAGGGCTTCTTCGACCGCTATGCGCCGGGCGCCTGTCCCGAGGAGCTGACCGCGCCGGTGCTGCACAAGGTTTTGGAATACGAGCCGATCCAGAAGCACATCTGGGGCGGCAAGGGCGTCGGCTCGCAGGGGGATGGCACGGCGCAATTCCTGGCGCGCAGCGAAGCCGACCAGGAAGCTGTGATCGAGATCATCGAGCGCGAGCTGGGGATGCCCTGCACCAAGCTGACCATCAAGAGCGGCACGAAGGTCCGCAAGGCGGTCATTCCGGCTGCCGGGTTCGGCACGCGCCTGTTCCCGGCGTCAAAGGCCACCAAGAAGGAACTGTTCCCGATCGTGGACCGCGACGGCATCGCCAAGCCTGCCATCCTGCTGATCGTCGAGGAAGCGCTCAGCGCGGGCGTGGACGAAGTGCTGATCATCGTGCAGGAGCACGACCTGCCCGCGTTCCAGTCGTTCTTCAACGAGCAGATTTCCATCGAGAACTTCAACAAGCTCTCGCCGCAGTTTCAGGCATACGCGCGCCGCCTGCTCGAAATCGGCCAGAAGGTGCGCTTCATCGTGCAGAACACGCAGGAAGGACTGGGCCACGCCGTCTGGTGCGCGCGCGAGCTCATCGGGAACGAGCCGTTCCTGCTGATGCTGGGCGATCACCTCTATCACTCGTACAGCACGCGGACCTGCTCGCAGCAGTTGGTGGACGCGTTCAACCAGCATGGAACGAGCGTCGTCGGCCTGCAGCGCACGCCCGAAGACGAGCTGGCGAGCGTCGGCACGGTAACCGGCGTGTGGATCGAGCCGGACGAACTGCTGTCGATCACCGAGTTTGCCGAAAAGCCCACGCGGGACTACGCGCGCACGAACCTGCAAGTGCCCGGCCTGCCAGACGACATGTATCTGACCGTCTTCGGGCAGTACATCATCAAGCCGCAGATCTTCGACTATCTGGGCGAGCACATCGAGAACAACGTGCGGGAGCGCGGCGAGTTCCAGCTTACGTCGGCGCTGGACCGGCTGCGGCGCGAGGATGGCTTCCTGGGGCTGGTGATCGACGGGCGGCGCTTCGACATCGGCATGCCGGAATATTACCTGGAAACCCTGCAAGCCTACCGGAGCTGAGTGTCTGAGCCGCCAAGCGATCTTTCGAAAGCATTGAGGATACTGCGTCGGCGCGTAGAACCTCACCCCTGGCCCCTCTCCGTAAACGGAGAGGGGAAAAGGGGCCGGGGG
>CBINGT010000557.1:0-2352 GCA_966250245.1 uncultured Anaerolineae bacterium | reverse complement strand
GGGCTGGCGTTCCTCACGCTGGACGAGAACCTGCGCGTGCAAAGCGGCGACCTGTGGGTGCTCGGCTGCGCGTTCGCCTTCGCGCTGCACATCATCACGGTCGCGCGCTATTCCCCGCGCCACGACGCGATCCGCCTCGCGCAGGTGCAGATCGCGACCGTCGCCATCCTCGCTACCGCCGCCGCGTTCGTCTTCGAGACGCCGCGCCTCGCTCTGCCCGCCGACACCTGGGCCGCGATCGCCTTCACCGGCGTCGTGGCGACCGCGCTGGTGTTCAGCGTGCAGGTCTACGTCCAACGCTTCACCACGCCGACGCACACCGCGCTGCTGTTCAGTCTGGAGCCGGTCTTCGCCGCATTGTTCGGCTGGTGGCTGGCAAATGAGACGCTTGGCGAGCGGGAGTTGATCGGCTGCGGGCTGATCCTGCTCGGCATGCTGGTAGCGGAAATGGGCGATTCCACCGAAGTTGAGCCATCCAGCGCCGCACCCAACAAGACCCCGGCGGCGAGCGATTAGCCACTCGCCTTAAGCTGCTTACTGCTTCCTCGCGCTATCCTTCGACTCCGCGCCTCAGGTGCTATCCGCAGGCGTGAAAGATGATGATTGGCTGTGACGCCGTTCCTAGCCGGCCGTTACACTATAGTAAGTACGTTCCGATACGAGTACAGCCGATCCCATCGACAAAGGAGTATTTCGAGGGAATCCCCGATGCAAGAGGACCCACGCATTTTAGAGCTGCGCGCCATCCGCGAGAAGGTCCGCGCGGGCGGCGGCGAAGAACGCATCGCCAAGCAGCACGCAAAAGGAAAACTCACCGCCCGCGAGCGTCTGAACCTGCTGCTCGACCCCGGCACGTTCAACGAACTAGAACCGTACATCACGCACCAGGGCGATGAATTGGGCACCGAGTCCGAAAAAATCCTGGGTGAAGGCGTCGTCACCGGCTACGGGCAAATCAACGGACGGACGGTCTACGTCTACGCGCAGGATTTCACCGTTTTCGGCGGCACGCTCAGCGAGATGCAGAGCCACAAAATCTGCCGCGTGATGGACCTCGCCGTACGCAACGGCACGCCCATCATCGGCCTGATCGACTCTGGCGGGGCGCGCATCCAGGAAGGCGTCAAGAGCCTGGGCGGCTACGCAGAGATCTTCCGCCGCAACGCGCAGTATTCCGGCGTTATCCCGCAAATCAGCGTCATGCTCGGCCCGTGCGCGGGCGGCGCGGCCTATTCCCCCGCCCTGACCGACGTGATCATCATGGTCCGCAAGCAGTCGTTCATGTTCCTGACCGGCCCGCAGGTGATCAAGACCGTCACCGGCGAAGAGGTGGACACCGAGCACCTCGGCGGCGCGGACGTCCACGCTTCCATCAGCGGAACGGCGACGCTCGTGGCAGACAGCGAGCGGGAAGCGCTCGAGCTGTGCCGCACCGTGCTGGATTATCTGCCATCCAACAACGTCGAGAACCCGCCGTTCGTGCTAAACGGCGACGACCCGCTGCGGATGGACGACGAATTGAATTCGATCGTCCCGCTCGACCCGTCGCAGCCCTACAGCATGCACGAGGTCATCCGCCGCGTGGTGGATCAGGGCACGTTCCTCGAGTTCCAGCCCACATTTGCGCGCAACGCGATTATCGGGCTGGCGCGGATCGGCGGGCACAGCGTCGGGATTGTCTCGCAAGAGCCGAACATCATGGCGGGCGTGATCGACATCGACGCGGCGGACAAGATCACACGCTTCGTCCGCATGTGCGACTGCTTCAACCTGCCGCTGGTCACGTTCGTCGATTCGCCCGGCTTCCTGCCCGGCGTCGACCAGGAGCATCGCGGCATTATCCGGCACGGCGCAAAGGTGCTTTACGCCTATTCTGAGGCGACCGTCCCGAAGATCAGCGTGATCACGCGCAAGGCGTACGGCGGCGCGTATGTGGTCATGAGCAGCAAATACCTCGGCACAGATGTCAACTACGCGTGGCCGAGCGCTGAGATCGCGGTTATGGGCGCGGAAGGCGCGGTGAACATCCTGTACCGCAAGGAGATCGCCGCCGCCGAAGACCCGGACGCTGAGCGCGCGCGTCTGGCCGAGGAATACCGCCGCAACTTCAACAACCCGTATCACGCTGCCAGCGCCGGATATGTGGACGACATCATCGAGCCGCGCGAGACGCGCGTCAAGCTGATCGCCTCGCTCACCGCGCTGCAAGACAAATATTCGCCCGCGCCGCCGCGCAAGCACGGCAACATCCCGGTCTAGCGCGAAAGGACACGCTGCGATGGCCGAAAACCTGATCACCGCGCTCGAAATCACCGTCGCCGGGATGGCGCTGGTCTTCGGCGCGATTGTGCT
>CBINGT010000556.1:0-2356 GCA_966250245.1 uncultured Anaerolineae bacterium | reverse complement strand
TCAAAGCTAACCGCTAACCGCTTGAAAGGTTGTCAATGGGATATCGAGTGATTGCATCGAGCGACCGGCGACCGCTGGCGCTGCTGGCGGGCGCGGCGATCGGCGCGCTGGGCGGCATCTTCGCGCTGCTGGTGGTGCTGGCCGGTCCGGTGATGGCGTTCGGCGCGCTGATCGGGCTGGCGGCCGGGCTGTACGTGCTGACCAGCCTGCAAGGCGCGCTCTACGCGATGTTCGCTGTGATCGCGCTGCTGCCGTTCGCCAACCTACCGTTTGACCTCGGCGTAACGCCCACCCTGCTCGATGGGGCGCTGGGCGCGTTTCTGCTGGTCTACTTCCTGCAGTGGATGTCCGGGCGGCGGCGCCTGCTGCGTACCACCCCGCTAACGCCGATCATCCTGCTGTTCATCGGGATCATGCTGTTCGCGTTCCTGATGGGCCTGCGCCACGCCCCGCTGACCGCGCGCGTGCTGCGTAACGTGATGGAGATGGTCCTTAGCCTGCTGCTGATCCCAGTGCTGATCGACGTGATGCGCGATCCACCGGCGCTACGCCGCGCGGTTGCCGCGCTGATCCTGCTCGGCGGGCTTTCGGCGCTAGTCGGGATCGCGCTTTGGGTGCTGCCGGACCTCACCGCCGAGGCGATCCTCAACCGGCTGGGGCGGCTTGGCTACCCGGTCGGCGGGGTGATTCGCTATCGCGAAACGTCGGCGGAGCTGCTGAACGAGCGCGCGATCGGCACGTGGATCGACCCGAACGCGTACGGCGGCTTTCTGGTGATGGTCGGCGCGCTGACCGCCCCGCAGATCTTCACGCCGCGCCCGGTCATTCAGCGGCGGATCGCGGTCGCCGCGCTGGGGCTGATCGGGCTGGCGCTGTTCCTGACTGACTCGCGCGGCTCGATGCTGGCGCTGGCGGCGGCGTTTGCGTTCATCGCGGCGCTGCGCTATCGCAAACTGCTGACGGTGATGATCCTGGTGGGGATTCTGGTGCTGTTCACCCCGTTCGGGCAGCGGTACGTCGATAAATTTGTGGCGGGCGTGCGCGGCGAGGACGTCGAAACGCAGATGCGCTTTGGCGAGTACCGGGACGCGCTCACCCTCATCTCGCGCTATCCGGTGATCGGCGTCGGCTTTTCGGGCACGCCGGAGATCGACCTGTACCTTGGCGTGGCAAGCACGTATCTCACGATCGCGTCCAGCGCGGGGATCGTCGGGCTGGCGGGCTATCTGCTGGTGTTCGCCAGCGCATACGGCTACAGTCGCCAGCGGTACGCCGCCATCCGCGAACATCTCGATCTGACGGACGTCTGGCTGGGGCTGGCGGCGGCGCTGATCGGCGTGTTAGTCGGCGCGGTCTTCGATCACTTCTACTTCAAGATCGACCAGTTCCACGCGACGATGACGCTTGAGTGGGCGCTGCTGGGATTGATGGTCGCGGCGGCGCGGCTGGCCGCTCATGAGGATGGGCGATCGTCCTCGGAACGCGCCACGCGGGCGCCTTCATAGCGTAGCGAGGCGATTTCAAAGTTCTCCCAGAACCGCTGGAAGCGCGTGATCCCGCCTTCGAAGTCCCGCGAGATGGTCGCGTCCTCAAACCATCCGGTCTGGCGGATCAGCGCGACCTTCTCCGCGAAGTATTCTTCGTGGTCGGTCACAAAGCGTAGCAGCGCGCCGTCCTGCATCACACGCGCCAGATGCGCGAGGATTTTCTCCGAGAGCAGGTCATTCTTGCGGCGCTTGTACTCGACGGTCGGCGGCGGGAACAGCACCCACACCTCTTCGACTGACTGGTCCGGCACCTTGACCAGCACGTTCCGGATATCCGCCCGGATAAAGCGCACGTTTTGCAGATTCGCTGCGTCGGCGCGGTTGATCGCGTCCCACACCGATTTCCAGTGGATCTCGATGCCGACGAACAGACGATCCGGCTCCTGCTGCGCCTGCCCCACCATGAACTCCCCGCGCCCGCTGCCAAGCTCCAGCACGATCGGCGCGTCCCGGCCAAACAGCGACTCAGCCGATAGCGGCGGAAGCTGCTCACCCCGGTGATACAGGTCTTCGCTGGCGTAGACCCGCAGATAGCGTTCCAACGCCTCGGGGCGCGGCTCTTTGACGCGGAATCGCTGGAGCTTCAGGCGCGGCATAGAGCATCCTGGTTAGCGCTGATCGGCGGCGGGATGGACCGGCGCGGCGTGCTGGTGCGCAGCCGGGCGGCTGGCGATGTGCGCCAGGTATTGCTCGAAGCTGGACATCGCATTGGGCGGCAGACCATGACGCTGGCAAAAGTCATCGAAGTTCATAAGGTGCGGCGAGGCGGTTTCAATCTCCAGCCGGAAGACGCGCGCAACCGGGCTGAT
>CBINGT010000555.1:0-2360 GCA_966250245.1 uncultured Anaerolineae bacterium | reverse complement strand
CCGCTCGCCGTGGTGGAACCCGGACGCGATCGCCATGAACGACTGGCGCTCGTCATTTCACGGCGTCAACGATCATGAGGCGGACTGGGAGCAGGTCTTCATCTATCTTGAGAACTGCGACGGCGGCGACCTGCGGCCGGTGTGGATCGCGTGCGCCGCGCACGACGGCGCGGGCGACGACCGCCGCCGCCACTGGGACGATCCCGAGGTCGAGAAGGCAGGCGGGCATCCGGTGCTGTACGCCGGCGCGGGGTCGCACGCGCTGTACTTCACGCCCGGCGAGTATCTGGTGACGGTCAGCCTGTCGGTCTTCCGCCCTCTGCTGCGCGTGCTGGAAACGGCCATGCGCTTCTGGCGCGTGACGCTCCGCCAGGGGAATCCTGAAGAATCCCCGCCCCAGCTCAACGCCTTGTTTGGCATCCCGTTTGTAGATTATGCGCGCGGCGACGGGCTGGCAATCGGCCCCACCGGGCGCAAGACATGGACGCCAGTGCTGCTCGATCCGGTCCCTGCGTGGATCGAGAATTATCGTGGGCTGTGGGGCTTCTACGCGAAAGATCCGGTATCCGGCGAGAACGCACCCGCCGGGCCGAAATTCAACCGCGATGGCACGGTCCGCCGCGCGTGGCATAATCCGCTGGGATGGAGCGGCCTGCTGAAAGTCGCGCCGGAAAGCTGCGCGGGCGATGCGCTGCGTCACCGGCTGGCGACGCTGCGCAACGCCCAGTCCGCCGACCGCGAAGCCGCCGCCGAGCAGCACGCCGCGCTGATGCCCCTGCACGCCGAGATGCGCGCCCTGGCGGAGCAGCCGCGACTGTCCGAGGCGTATCAGCGCACGTGGGCCGCCGTGCAGGAAAAAGAACGCGCCCTGAACCAGTTGCGCGACCGGATCGCGGAGCGCGAAGAAGTCATCCGCGCGCTAGAATCGCGGCTGGCGGCGGTCGAGGCCGGGGATCGCGGCGACCTGCGTGCTCACCTCGTCCACCCCGATCGCCCGCAATCCGAGCGGGACATCCGCCTCAGCGCGCTGGCCGAAAGCTGGGCGGCGTTCAGCGTCGGGCTGTTGCTGGTCGGCTTCGTCGCGCTGTACCTGACTCCCGATGGGCGGCTGATCGGGCTGGGCCTGCTGATCGGCTTGTTCGCGCTGATCGAGGCGATCTTCCAGCGGCGGCTGGAGTCGCTGATCGTGCGCGTGACGGTTGGGCTGAGCATCTTCGCCACGCTGATCCTGATTTACGAGTATTTCTGGGAGATCGTGGTGGTAGCGGTGTTTGTGGTGGCGTTGACGATCATTGTGGACAATTTGCGCGAGTTACGGGGATAGAGGACGGAAAGCGTGTCCACCTCTCTGGGTGTTTTGATCGGGCTGGCGCTGGTCGCCAGTGGACTGGTGTTTGTGCGCGCGCTGCGGCAGGAGCGCGCGCAGGTGCGGAACCGGGGCGTCAACCAGGCGGGAATCGTCACGTGGGCGAAGGCGACGCGTCACACGGCGAAGATCGTGCTGAAATATGGCGTGTTTCTCTACCTGTTCGCCACATTCTACGCGTACTATATGTTTCAGCGGACGTGCGGCCGCCAGGAGTGGACGCGCGCCGCTTACCAGCGCGGGACGTTCGTGGAGCACGTCACCGAGGCGCTGCGCTGGCCGCTCTACCTCGAAGGCGATCCGCCCTGCGGCGCAACGATCTCCCCGCCGGTCGAGCCAAGTGCCTAGCCGGAACGCTCACGTTTCGTCCAGAAAACGCACCACTTCGGCGGCGAACAACTCCGGCGCGGTGTAATGCGCGATGTGCTGCTGGCCGGGCAGCACGGCGATGTCCTCAGCCTCGTACGCCAGCGAATAGTCGGGGCCGTCGCTGCTGCGCTGATGCGCAATCGGAGTTCCATCCTTCGAGGCCACCATCTGGTTCATCGTTGAAACCCTTTTCGACTATGCGAATTATTCTTGAGGCGCGCCCCTTACTCCATAAATGCAAAAGTGGCCCTCATTGAGAGCCACTTTCGGAAGATTCAAGCGGTTGCGCGTGCGGAGCGTTTACCCTTCCGCTGCCTCGGTGATCGTGAAGATTGACCCGGCGCTGCGCCCGTACACATCCGGGAAGTAAAACTCCTGCGCCGTCGCCGGGATGACGTTGTACTCGCCCGCCAGCCCTGGCTGGATCACGTAGTTGAACTGGTACGTCCCGCGCGGCAGGTAGGTCGCGTAGAGCACCACCTTCTCGTCGCGCATCTCGACGTTGGAGAACCACCACCAGCCCCACCCCTGGCTGAGCGGGCGGTCGCGCTGAAGCTGCGGCTGCGTGCCAACCTGGCTCGTCGTCTCCAGGTCCGGGTTCACTGCGTCGCTGCCCGCCGGGATC
>CBINGT010000554.1:0-2374 GCA_966250245.1 uncultured Anaerolineae bacterium | reverse complement strand
GCGACGCCCTCGATCGTGTTGCGAAAGCCGGCCCTAAAACCCAGGGGCCAGGACATATTAGGCGCTCCCAACAGGTTCCACAGCATAGGCGCGCTGTGCTCCCGCACGCCGCCGAGGTCGTCCGGACAGAGTACCTGGAAATGTTCCGGTTGCCAGCGCTGATCGGGGATCACGCGCACCTCGCCCCAAATGCTGTCCGACGGAATCGGCGTGCCCGCGCCGGGCATGTCGATTTTGCCGCTGAGCTGGAAGGTGAGCGGTTCCTCATCCAGCACCAGCGCATGACACGCGCCACCGTCGAGGGTGGCTGAGAAGTAGCCGCTGCCTTCGATTGTGCCCTGCTCGTCTACCGTGAGCGTCGCCGCGCCGAAGTAACTGAGCCGGTCGGCAAACTCCCAGCCGGTGACGTCCAGCGTGATCCGCAGCGCCCAATCGCCGAGCGCGGTGTTGATCTGCGGCGCCAGCGTTGGCAGCGGTGTGGGCGTCGGCGGCGCGACGATTTGCGTGATGACGGGCGGCGGCGTGGCCATATTCGTCGCCGGGATGGCGGTCGGCTCCGGGTTGTTGGTGCTGCACGCGGCCAGGCCGAGCGCCAGCAGGGCCACAAGCGGCGGAATGAAAGCGCGAGTCAAGCGCATAACAATCACTCCCTGACGTGAGTCGCAGGCTCCGTGCGCCCGATTATACTGTCGGTCTGCCAATCCGGCTGAATCGCACCCTCCTGCTGTGGTACAATAAATACTTGCGTTTTGGCGGCAGGCGCCGCTTAGAATGGAGATAACCATGCGCGGCGAAATCGTCGCCCTGGACCTGGAAACCACTGGCCTGAATCGAGACGAGGACGACATCATCGAGATCGGCGCCGCGCTGTTTGAAAACGGCGAAGTACGCGAGACGTTCAGCACGCTCGTGAACCCCGGCCGCCCCATCCCCGACCGCATCACCGCGATCACCGGCATTGAAACGGACGACCTGATCGGCCAGCCGAGCATCCGCTCGGTGCTGCCGAGCCTGCAAGCATTCATCGGGGACCGGCCCGTGCTCGGCCACCGGGTCGATTTTGATCTCGGCTTTCTGGCGCGCTATGACGTGGCGATGCACAACATGCCGCTCGATACGTATGAGCTGGCGTCGGTTCTGCTGCCCGACACGGCGCGCTATAGTCTCGCCCACCTCAGTGATGAGGTCAAAGTAGAACACGAGAAATGGCACCGCGCGCTGGACGATGCGCTGGCGACGGGCCATCTCTACTGGGAGCTGTGGCAGCGGGCGCTGGACCTGCCGCTGGAGATTTTGCAGGAGATTGTCGAAGCGGCGGGCGACCTGCCATGGAGCGCGGCGCCCGTCTTCCAGGCGGCGCTGCAAGAGCGCAGCAAGACGGCGTTCACCGAGGGTGCGCGCGCCAAGCGGCGCAGCCCCACGCCGGGCGACCTGTTCCGGGCCGCCGACCGGACGTGGCAGCCGCTGCGTCCCAACCCTACGACGCAGCCGATCGACGTGGACTGGGCCGCTTCGATCATCGAGCAGGGCGGGGCGCTGGCGCGCGTCTTCGCCGGATACGAGGACCGGCCGCAGCAGGTCGAAATGCTCCGCGCCGTGGCCGAGGCGTTCAACCATGAAGAGCACCTGATCGTCGAGGCGGCGACCGGCGTCGGCAAGAGCCTCGGCTATCTGGTTCCCGCTGTGCTGTGGGCGACGCAGAACAACGAGCGGGTGGTGATCAGCACCGCGACGATCAACCTGCAGGAGCAGTTGATCACCAAAGACCTTCCCCTGCTGGCGCAGGCGCTTGACATCGACTTTCGCGCGGCGGTGGTCAAGGGGCGCAGTAACTACCTCTGCCCGCGCCGCTTGCTGACGCTCCGCCGCCGAGGGCCGACGTCCGTCGCAGAGTTGCGCGTCCTGGCGAAGATCCTGGTGTGGCTGCTGGAGTCGGATAGCGGCGACCGGGGCGAGATCTCGTTGCGCGGCTACGAGGAAAACGCGATCTGGGCGCGGCTTAGCGCGGCGGATGAGGGTTGCACGCTCGACCGCTGCCACGATCAGATGCACGGCGTTTGCCCGTTCTACAAGGCGCGGCGGGCCGCCGAGTCTGCGCATGTCCTGGTGGTCAATCATGCGCTGCTGTTATCGGACGTGCAGATCGGCAATCGCGTGCTGCCGGATTATCGCTACCTGATCATCGACGAGGGCCATCACCTCGAAGAAGCGACGACCAGCGGCCTGTCGTTCCAAACGAGCGAAGCCGCGATCCAGCGCCAGCTTGACGACCTGGGCGACCTGCGGCGCGGCTTGCTGGGCGACGTGATCCGCAGCACGCGCGGCAGCGTCCCCGGCACCTATTTCAGCCAGGTCGAGGAATACGTGCAGGCGG
>CBINGT010000553.1:0-2380 GCA_966250245.1 uncultured Anaerolineae bacterium | reverse complement strand
GTCGGCGCAGAGGTCGGCGTGAGGCTGGGTGCGGGCGTGCGGGTCGGGAGCTGCGTGGCGGTTGACGGCGGCAGCGTCGGGGCGAGCGTCGCGGTGGGCAGGGGCGTATCGGTGGGCGCGGGCGTCGCGGTCGCGGCGAGCAGCGGGGGAAGCGTCGGGTCGCTCGCACGCGTCGCCCAGAGGACCGGTGTCGAGCCCGCAGGAGACGGCGGATCGCCGAGCGAGCAGCCGGTCAGCGCCAGCACGATCACCGGCAGAAGCACGGAAATTCGGTATACGCGTCGCATAGCCGCGCATTGTAGCACGAAAGAGGGAGTGGGGAGTAGGGAATAGGGAGTAGGGGGCAAGCGTTTCCCCCCATCCTTCCGAGCTTCGCTCGGCGTTCCTTTCCCCACAAGGAGGGAAGGAAGAAAGCGGCGGCGCCCTGCTCCCCTTCCCTTCGCTTGCGTGGGGTTGGGGGCAGGGGGCGGGGGATGGGGGGCTTCGCAGGGAAATCAAACGGGCGGAGCTTGGGAGTTTGCTCCGCCCGTACAAGATCGGCTGCCTTTTGCTTTTGGCTAACCGCTAACGGCTAATCGCTAACCGCTGCTCTACCGCATCGCCCCGCGCCAGACCGCGTCGAGCGATTGCAGCGTCACCAAGTTGCGGACCGTGTAGCCATAGACCGGGTTCGCCAGGTTGGTGGCGTCTGCCTCGACTTCCGGCTCGCCCAGGTGGAAGCCGTCTTCTTCCAGGCCGCTGTTCGGCAGGGCTTCCAGCGCGCGGAACAGGTTCATCAGCGGAATGTCATAGTCCCACGCCACGCGCACGACGATCTTATTGAAGAAGATCGTCCGTTCCCAGTCCGCCTTGTGGCCGGGGAACGTGCTGAGGATCGGGATAATCCCCGCGTCCATCGTATCCTCGACCATGCGGCGCAGGTTGTAATCGAACTCGTACGGCGTCATCACCAGCAGGTCGCTTGTGCCGAACATGATCACCGCGACGCTGGGGTTGTGCAGCCGGTATTCGCATTCCAGCGGCGACTCGCCCTGCTGGCAAACCGCCGGATTGGCCCATTCCGGCGCGATCACGGCGTTGGCGTTGTAGCCGTTGTGCGTCGCCTCGCTGTCGTAGGCCAGCGACTCGCCGAAGTGGTCGATCACCGCCTGCAGGTTGCCATAAGGCCCCAGGTCATACCGCCCCCAGGCGAACGGCTTGAGCCAGTACCAGTGCTCCGACGAGCAGTCTCCGACGCGCGCCATCACGTTCGGATTGCGCCCCATCGCCCGCCCTTGCAGGAAGATGCGCCGCGCTGTGGCGGTCGATTGGGCGACGATCGGGACCTGCATCAGATCGATCCCCGCGACGCGCGCCGGGTTGTAGCCGCCAAGCTGCATCCCGCCGAGCGTGGTGAACTGGGACGAGGGGGGCGCGATCCGCGTCGATCCGCTGATCGTTTCCGCGCTGACCGGCAGGCTCTCCACGCTGCCTTCAATCGTCAGCAGCGACGTCGATAGCCAGCCGCGCACGCTTCCCCCGCCCTGGCCGAGCACCCACGTCCCGTCGGCGTTGCGCGCTTCGAGCACCATTTGCGCGCCGCCCGGCGCCGAGCCAATCACCCGGAAGTTCGTACCCGGTCCGCCGCGCACATTCATGGTGTTGTTGACGCGCGCGCGGATGCTCTCCGCTGGAACGTCTGCCGGAGCGTCGGCGGGCGCTTGCTCCGCTGATGCAGGGGGAGCCGCCTGCGCGCCCTCAACTATCTCGCCCGACACCGGCAGCAACGCGCCGGAGAATCCGTTGGCATACGAAAGATACAGCGCTGACAGCCACCCGCGATACACGCCGTCCGCCGTGCGCCCCAGGAACCACTGGATCGCCTCGTCGCGCGCTTAGAGGATCAGCGGCGTGTTCGGGGGAAGCTGCGCGACGACGCCGTGATCGACGCCGGGGCCAGTCCGCATATTAAGTTCATAGCTGGTCCACGCGTTCGGCTCTTGCGCGGACACCGGGCGCACTGACCCGCCCGGCAGCACGCTCGCCAGCAGCGCAAGCAGGACCATCACACTGATGCCAGTACGTTTCATCCTACAAATCTCCTTACCGGGACAGCCACGAGTCCACGATTCGATACCACTGTATCCGATGTGCGGGGCGGTGTAAATAGGAGCGAAGAAGCAGCCGTTAGCGATTAGCAGTTAGCAAGAACAGAGGGCGGGGAATAGGGAATGGATGGCGTAGGGGCGGAGCTTGCTCCGCCCACTGGACATTATCCCCTGAAAGGGCCATCCAAACGGGGACGCAATCTGGCACTCGCTGGGGAAACCTCACCCCTTAACCCCCAGCCCCTTTTCCCCTCTCCGTTTACGAAGAGGGGCCAGGGGTGAGGTTCTGCGCG
>CBINGT010000552.1:0-2381 GCA_966250245.1 uncultured Anaerolineae bacterium | reverse complement strand
GTAACCGATTAGACGATAGAAAAGAGCGCGGCTGTGACAGAGTGAGGCTCAAAGGCGTAAGTCCACGTCGCACCATCCACAGGAACCGACTCCTCTCGCACGCCGACCACATCCGGCGCCGCGAACGAGTTTTCCGCTTTGATGTCCGGCCCGTTGACGACCGAAACCTTCGCCTCGCCGCTGAAGCACCCTTCCGTCAGGCGGATCGTCGTTTCAAGCGGCTCGGTGTCGCAGCGGTTGACCACGAACAGCGCGACCTGCTGCCGCTCCGGGTCGAAGGTGGCGGAGACGTCCAGCGAGCGTACGCCAGTGTACGCCCCGGCCGAGAAGGTATCCCCGCGCCAGTCCACGTCGAGCGCGATCGGCCCCGCCATGCGGCTGTACAGCTCGAACGGGTAGAAGATCGTCTGCAGGAACAACCCGTCCGGGCTGGTGAAGATCGGCGCGATGACGTTGACGATCTGCGCGATGTTCGCCATCTGGACGGTCTGCGAGTGGCGGATGAAGGCGTTGAGGTGCATCCCCACGACGAGCGCATCTTCCAGGTTGTAGATTTCTTCGAGGTTGTTCAGCTCGTTGCCGAAAGCTGGATGCGTGCGATACCACACATTCCACTCGTCGACTGCGATATAGATCGGGCGCTTAATCGCGTTGTCGAGACGCAGCGCGCGGATCAGCCCCTCGTACGACGAGAGCCGCTCCTCGATAAGCTCGGACGTGGTCATGTACGTGTCGTAATCGTTCGCGTGGTTGTCCACGTACCAGTGCAGCGCCATGTAATCGATCAGGTCTCCCGCCTGCTCGATCAGAAGCTGCGCGCGCTCGACAAAGTCGCCTTCCCACAACGACACCGCCGACGCCAGCAACTTGATCTCCGGGTCGACCCAGCGCATCGCCTTGCCGAATTCAGTGAACGCGCGCGCGTATTCTTCGGGCGTCTTGAAGCCGATCTGCCACGGCCCATCGACCTCGTTGCCGATGCCCCAGTATTTGACGCGGTGTGGCTCTTCAAACCCGTGCTGGCGGCGTAGGTTGGCGAGGGCGGTGTTCCGCGTGCCGTTGCAATACTCAACCCAGTCGCGCGCCTCGCGCATATCCCCATCGCCACAGTTGACGGCGATGTACGGTTCCGCGCCGATTTTGCGGCAGAAGGTGATGAACTCGTTCGTGCCGAAGGTGTTTGGCTCCAGCGCACCCCACGCAAGGTCGGTGCGCGCCACTCGTTCCTCGACCGGGCCGACGCCATCGCGCCAGCGATAGCCGGAGACGAAATTTCCGCCCGGATAGCGAATCACCGGGATGCGCAGGCGCCGCAGCGCATCCAGCACGTCGGTGCGCAGCCCGTTGGCGTCGGAGAGGGGCGAGCCGGGGTCGTAAATGCCGCCGTAGATGCAGCGGCCCAGGTGCTCGGCAAATCCGCCGAAGATGTTGCGGTTGATGGGTCCCAACGAGCGGTCAACGTCGATTTGAATATGGTTCACAGGAATACCCTCACGGCAGCGGAGACAGGCCATCGTCAAAACAGCAAGCTTGTAAGAAATCGTATTCAATTAATCGTATGCAATAGTTACGCCCATTCTATAGGAAAATGAAAATCGGTGTCAAGCAGTACCAAGCGGCGCGGGAGACGCAAAACGCCCCTGCGATGAGGGGCAGGGGCGCTCTGGCGTATCAGAACGTGGGGCAGACTAACGGACGCCCGCCTCGATCAGCGGGATCAGTTCCTCGATGTTATCAGGCGTAACCATGCCGACGCCCGTGTTGATAACCAGCCCCGGGATCTTGTAGTTCGCCGTCAGCCAGATCTGCAACACAGGGAAGTAGCCCTGCAGGTACAGCATCTGGTCGAAGCTGGCGCTGATGTAGCCGGTCTGGATGCCTTCGATTGTGGCGGGTGAAAGGTCGATGCCGCCGACGATGATTTCACCCGGCTCCAGTCCGGCGTCCTTCAGCACGTTCACCATATTCGCGGTGATGTTGCCGTGCTGCGTGCCGATCGCCTTGAGATTCGGATGCGCTTCGAGATAGGCCGTCAGGATCGGGATCGCGAGCGAGACGTCGGAGTCCACTTCCTGCGAGACGTCCAGCTTCTCGACGATGAGGCCCGCGTCGGTCAGCGCGTCAAAGACGCCCTGCGAGCTGCGGCTGCGGCCTTCCTGGTGCCAGATGTCGTAGACCAGCGCTTCGTCACCCGGCTGCAGCCCGGCGGCGACCATCGCTTGCCCGGTCAGATACCCACCTTCATACAGGTCAGCACCTGCATAGCCGAAGCCCATTTGCTGGTAACGCGCCTGGAGATTGGGGAGCTGGTGATTGCCGCTCGGGACAATGATTCCCCGGTTGATGGCTTCTTCCACCAGGGGCGCGACGGCGTCTTCACC
>CBINGT010000551.1:0-2382 GCA_966250245.1 uncultured Anaerolineae bacterium | reverse complement strand
CTAGCAAGGCGCTCCCTTTTTTGTCAGTCGACAAACTTGTACATCGGGTTAGCAAGAACAAAAACATCCGGCCTGTCACCAGCACGCCCCGGCCACCTGAGCAAATCTGGCTTTTTGCCTTTCGCTTTTGGCTAACTGCTAATTGCCAATTGCTGATAGCTGATTTCAAAAAACTTCTTGACTCTCACGTAACGTCATAGTTTAGACTGTTCAGCATGAAGTCCGAAACGAGCTACACCGTTCGCCAGCTTGCCGAGATCGCCGGAGTCAGCGTCCGGACGCTGCATCACTACGACGCAATCGGCTTGCTGAGCCCGCCACGAGATCCGGCCAACGGCTACCGGCGGTACGACCAAGCGTCGCTGCTCCGCTTGCAGCAGATCTTGTTTCTGCGAGAGCTGGGCATGAGCCTGGACGAGATTCGCGCCGTGCTGGACCGGCCCGATTTCGACCTGCTGCACGCGCTGGAGCAACACCGGCGGGCCTTGCGTGAGCGCCAGGCGCGCCTGGAACGCCTCATGCAGACGGTGGAGCGTACGATCCAGCACCTGAGAGGAGAACGTGAGATGTCGAACGAGGAACTGTTCGCTGGCTTCAGCGAGGAACAGCAGGCGGCCTACGAGGAAGAAGCCGCTCAGCGTTGGGGTGAGGAAAACGTGCGTGCGTCGAATCAACGGTGGCGTGAGTATTCCGACGAGAAGAAACGCGCCATCCTGGAAGAAGGCGGCGCGATCTACCGTGAGCTGATCGACGCGATGCCGGAAGGTCCGGCCAGCCCGCGCGTGCAGGAACTGGTGCGCCGCTGGCACGAGAACTTGCGGAACTTCTACGAGCCGACGCCGGAGATCCTGCTCGGCCTGGGCGACCTCTACAACGAGGATCCGCAGTTCAACGCGACGTTCGTCAAGATGCACCCCGATCTGGCGCCGTTCATGCGCGAGGCGATCAAGCACTACGTCGAGTCGCTGTAGAGCGGAGCACCCCCCATCCTGCCGAGCTTCGATCTTCTCCTTCCCCCACAAGGAGGGAAGGAGAAGATCGAAGCGCACCCCTTCCCTCCTTGTGGGGACAAGGGGCCGGGGGATGGGGGCGCTAACCGCTGAATTCCTGACGCATCACCGCATTTTCGGTGAGGGTCATAACTGCTGAAACAGCCCGCATCGGGTATCATAACCGGTGCGGGTTGTTGGCGTCTGAGGGCCGGATGCGGTCGCCCGCACCCAACCGGATCAGTAGTCTCGGTGAGCAGAGATAATGAGCAACCAAACTCTCCAGCAGCTAAAAGAGGCGTGGGAGAACTCGACCCTGGCGAAAGTGATCAGCCGCTTTCCGGAGCGCAAGTCGCGTTTCACGACCTCGTCAGACATCGAACTGGACCGCGTCTATATCCCCGACGAGCCGTGTGATGTGGATGCCTACCGGGAGCAGCTTGGTTTCCCCGGCGAGTATCCGTTCACGCGCGGCGTGCAGCCGACCATGTATCGCGGCCGCCTGTGGACCATGCGCCAGTACGCCGGATACGCCACAGCCGAAGAGTCGAACGAGCGTTATCGCTATCTGCTGAGCGCCGGGCAGACCGGTCTGAGCGTCGCGTTCGACCTGCCGACACAGATCGGCTACGACCCGGACGACCCGATGGCGCTGGGAGAGGTCGGCAAGGTGGGCGTCAGCATCCCGTCGTTGCGCGATATGGCGCGGCTGTTCGAGAGCATCCCGCTCGACCAAGTGTCCACCAGCATGACGATCAACGCGCCCGCCGCGATCCTGCTGGCGATGTATATTGCGGTTGGCAAGCAGCAAGGCGTCGAGCCGTCGAAGCTGCGCGGGACCGTCCAGAACGACATCCTCAAGGAATATATCGCGCGCGGGACGTACATCTTCCCGCCGAAGCCGTCGATGCGCCTGATCACGGACCTGTTCGCGTATTGTGCGCGCGAGGTTCCGCACTGGAACACGATCAGCATCAGCGGCTATCACATCCGAGAGGCGGGCAGCACGGCGGTGCAGGAAGTCGCGTTCACGCTAGCAAACGGAATCGCGTACGTCCAGGCGGCTATCGACGCCGGGCTGGCCGTGGACGATTTCGCCCCGCAGCTTAGCTTCTTCTTCAACGCGCATAACAATTTCCTGGAAGAAGTCGCCAAGTTCCGCGCAGCGCGGCGTCTGTGGGCGCGGATCATGCGGGAGCGGTTTGCCGCGCAGAACCCGAAGAGCTGGATGCTGAAGTTCCACACGCAGACCGGCGGGAGCACGCTCACCGCGCAGCAACCGGCGAACAACATCGTCCGCGTGACGCTTCAGGCGCTGGCGGCGGTGCTCGGCGGGACGCAGAGCCTGCACACGAACAGCATGGACGAAGCGCTTGCCCTGCCGACGCAGGAA
>CBINGT010000550.1:0-2387 GCA_966250245.1 uncultured Anaerolineae bacterium | reverse complement strand
CTGATCCGCCAGCGCCGTGATCACGCTGATGTGGTGCGGGCGATAGCGCAGCAGTGGGCGGCGGCTGTCCACATACAGCAGCCCGATCGTCTGGTCGCGCACACGCAGCGGCGCCGCGATCACCGTCCGCACTTTGAGCTTCACGATGCTGTCCCATTTGCTGTACGGCACGTCGCCTTGCGCGTCCGGCAGGATGATCGGGCGGTGGCGGAGCAGCGCGGTCTGCACCACGCGCGACGACAGCGTGCAATCTCGCGCCCGCAGATATTCGCCCGCGCTGTTGCGGCCCATCTTCAAACGCGGCTCCCCATCCGGCGAAAGCAGCAAAATGAACGCGCGCTCCGCCTCGGCGAAGGCCAGGGCGCCGTCGAGAATCAGCTTGATCAGCGTGTGGACGCCGATGTCCTCATGGATGGCGCGCATCACCTGAAGCAGCAGATGAAGCGCCCGAAGCTCGTCGTTGTCGTCCTGAGCCAGCGCCAGTTCCTCGCGCACTTCCTGGAGCACGCGATCTACGTCTGCCAGATACCGCTGCCGTTGTTTCTCATCCATCGCATATAAACCCTATGGTTCCGGAAGCGCCCTTCCGGCCGAACGAGTTACGCCTGCTCCCGCGCCAGTTGGACGAACGCGCGCACGCCCACCAGCGCCGAGACAACCGGCAGCCACAGCACGCCGAACGCGGTCAGCAGCCCAATCAGCAGATCGCCCTGCGTCGAATGATCGCCGCTGCCGGGCAGCGCATAGCCGATCCACCCGGCGGCGAGAAAGAGCGCGATCATCGCCAGCCATGCGATCGCGTTGGGTGCGTGTGGCGGCGCGATTGCGTCCAGCGGCGAGCGAGCGCTGCGCAGATTCCGCGTGGCGAACAGCGTGCCGAGCAGATAAGCGACCAGCGTCAAAACAATGCCCGCACCCATTCCGCCGATCTCGTTTCGCGACAGCCCGATCGCCAGCGCTGCGACCAGCACAGCCGCCGAGCCGATCCACTCGACCGGGGTCAGCAGCCAGCCGTCTGCACGCGTGACCGGCTCCCGCGCTGCGAGGTAGGCGAGCAGCAAGCACACAGCCAGCGCGCCGCCGGTCGCGACGAGCGCCGTTTCGGCGGAAACGAGCGCGATCGTGCCGTCCGACGCGCCGGGCGCCCAACGGGTCCACACGCCCCACGCCAGCCCGGCGATCGCCGCGACGAGCAGGTGCAGCGGGTTCGCGCTGCGCCCGGAAAGCAGCAGCCGGAACGCTCCCAGCGCACCGAGGAACGCCAGCGGCTGCGCACCGAGCGGTCGCGCCAGCAGGCTGACCGGGAGATCGCGGGTGGCGACCTGGCTGATCAGCGTGCCGTTCGCCAGCCCGTATGCGCCCGCGATCATCAGCAGGCTCGCCACGTCGGACGCGCGCAGGCGGACGACCAGATCGAGCGCGATCACTGCCAGCGCCCCGTACACCACGAGGGAACCGAGAATCCGCAGCGCGGCGTACTCGGCGGGCTGCTGCCAGACGACGAGCTCCGAAAACGCCACCAGCAGCGCCGCGAAGCTCAGCCGCGTGGTCCACGGGGCGGCACCCCAGTTTACTGCGTCGCGCATGGCGGCTCCTGTGGGCGTCCGGCGTGCATGCCTTGAAAATCCGCCGCTGCGCCGTACAATTGCGGCGATTTCATGCTTCTCATCAGGAGGTGGCTCGCCTCATGAAACCGACCCGCTCCCCCTTTGCCCCGACGATTCGCCCGATGACCGAGGCGGACATTCCCCGGCTGGCGGAGATTCGCCCCGGTTTTACCAGCGCAACGGTGCTCGACGTGGAGCGCACCGGCACGGGGATCGAAGTCGGGTGGCGGCTGGTCGAGCGCCCGCTGGAGCGGCCGTTCGACAAGGGGCGCGCGTATGATTTCGACGCGACCGAGCACCGCAACATCCTCGGACGCCTGCGGCGCGGCGACGGCCTGCACCTCGTCGCAGAGCAGGACGGGCGGCTGGTCGGCGTGCTGGATATGGTCCCCGAAGAGTGGAATAACACCGCCTGGGTGTGGAATCTGATGCTCGACTGCGACGTGCGCGGGCGCGGCCTGGGGCGAGAGCTGTTTACCCGCGCCGCAGAGTGGGCGCGCCACCAGGGCTATCGCGGGCTGGTCTTCGAGACGCAGACCAACAACGTGCCCGCGTGCAAATTCTACGCCGCGATGGGCTGCACGCTCGAGGGAATCCGCACCGCACACTACTCCAACGACGACCTCGCACGGCGCGAGGTGGCGTTGTTCTGGTTCTACCCGCTGATCTGACACGTACCGGTTAATCCTGGCTGCCCGCCTGCTGAAGCGCCGCCGCAATCTCGGCAAGCGCGCTGGCGCCGCCCATGTGCCCGATCAAGGGGCTGAGCGCGGCCAGATC
>CBINGT010000549.1:0-2407 GCA_966250245.1 uncultured Anaerolineae bacterium | reverse complement strand
CTGGTCCTGGAGCCGCACACCTTCGCGGCCGTCGAGAAGATCGGGCGGCGGCCATCGTCATGGTACAGCGCGGAAAGCGGACTGTTCTCGGCGGGGCCGCACATCTACCTGGATGAGGCGTTCTGGGATGAGGACGCCTGTGTCGCGACCGAGCGCTACTACATCATCGACGCAGAATCTGGCGCGGTGAGGCGCTACGCTTCGAGTATGCAGGCGTACACCGACGACGAGTACCGGACGCTGCTGGCGGAATGCGGCTTTGGCAGCATCACGCTCTACCCGTCGCTGACCCGGCAGCCGGAGCCGGGCTGGGAAGACCTTCTGGCAATTACTGCACGCAAGGAGCCGGTACCATGACCGAAGTTTCGCGCTGTCCGTGGAGCGTATCGGATCCGCTGTACATCGCGTATCACGACGAGGAGTGGGGCGTTCAGGAGCATGACGACCGCAAGCTGTTTGAGATGCTGATTCTGGAAGGAGCGCAGGCGGGGCTAAGCTGGATTACCATCCTCAAGCGGCGCGAGACCTACCGGCACGCGTTCGACAACTTCGACCCGGCGATCATCGCACGCTACGATGACGCGAAGGTCGCCGTGCTGCTGGCCGATCCGGGGATCATCCGCAACCGGCAGAAGGTCGCCGCCACGATCCAGAACGCGCGCGCCTTCCTCGACGTGCAGGACGCGTTCGGCTCATTCGACGCGTACATCTGGCAGTTCGTCGGCGGCTCGCCCCGGCAGAACGAGTTTACGGAGTTGAGCCAGATCCCCGCAGAGACACCTGAATCGCGCGCGATGAGCAAGGACCTGCGCAAGCGCGGGTTCAGCTTCGTCGGCCCAACGATCTGCTACGCGTTTATGCAGGCGTGCGGCTTGGTCAACGATCATCTGGTATCGTGTTTTCGGTATGCCGAACTTACGAAAAATATGTGAAAACTCCTCCTTAACCTCTCGCTACACGGCATGGCAGCTTGCAGCAATGACTATGAGGGCTAAAATTGACTGCTAGTGCTTTTCGCTAGTGAAACGAGGTTTTCGAATGCGGTTTGTACGTAAGGCGATGCTGTACCTGATGCCAGCACTTCTGCTCGTTGCGGTCGTTCCTTTTGCTTACGCCCAGAGCGACGAAACGCAAGCCTACGAGAACAACTTGTTTTCGGTGGAAGTTCCTTCCTCGCTTACCGTGCAAGCGGAAGGCTCTGATTTTGTCACTTTCTCGGCAGACGATGTCGAGCTCAATGTTCAACGTCTCCGCCCTGCTCAATCCGTGATCGATGCGTTGGGCGATAATGCTGCGGAAACGCTGCTCGACATCATGTGGTTTGTGTTTTTCGATACTGATTACGTGGCCAAAGCGTGCCCGGCAACCGTTGAATATCCGTGTGTAACCTTCTCTGATGTGACTGACTCTGCGGTGTTCCAGCGTGCCCTTGTGCATGATGGGGGTAGCAACGTCTTTTATGCGCTGACATTCCAGGCGCCAACGCAAGCCGAGCTTGACGCCATGAACCCTGGCGCCGTGCTGGACTCGTTCCGGTTAGCTGGCGCCACAACCGCGACCGAGGCAGCTCGGGCGGATGATCGCGAAGCGATGTTTAACGCGGTAGTTTCCGGCAACGTAAACCTGCGGTCTTGCGCCTCGACGAACTGCGCGATCGTGGGACAGGCTTTGAATGGACAGGTTGTCCCTGTGGTTGCGCAAGATGGCGACTGGTACGAAATCAAGTGGGAAAATGGCACGGCGTTTATCGCTTCCTGGCTGACGACACGCGGCCCGGATGTGCACGTCGATCTCACTGAAGGGTACTTTGATCGCACAACCGGGTGCGGCCTTGTCTTACGTAAAAACAGGGGGGACACCGATCTGTACTTTGCAATTTCCGGTGACCGTCAAGATGACGTGTGGGTCGATCTGTATCGGGTCAACGAAAACAAACCGCTGGATGTTGCAGGCCAATACGTCAAGGAATTCATCGACACTAAGGAGATTTATATCCACCAAAGTTACTACTGGGGAACATGGTGGCCTAGCGGCGTGTACAGGATCGAGTTGACCCTTGATGGGGAATCATCTATGATCGGGTTCGATTTTGAGAGTGGTGCAGAGCACATCATCTATGTGCATTGTGAATGATACTGTGCTATCAGAGTGACGGACAAGAGCGCAGAGGTGCTGCTTCACTCACCTCTGCGCTCTCTTTTTTCGCCCTGTTGTTCCTCGTATGGTACCGCACAATTTAGCTATAATCTTAAAAGAAACTGTATACGGGTATATGTTTCACCTATGGGGGGAGCAATGGAAGCACGCCGGGCGGACCCGATCCGCCTGATCGCGCTGCGACTGCGCCAGGACGAGCTCCGCAACGTGACGCGCCGCCCCACCGTCAGCGAGGCGTTCCGCGTCACGA
>CBINGT010000548.1:0-2412 GCA_966250245.1 uncultured Anaerolineae bacterium | reverse complement strand
CGACCTCGTCCACCAGTTCCCACGCGAAGACGTGCGGGCTGTAGCCCCAGCGCGCGACAATGTAGCGCATCCGCTGGTTGAGCAGGTCGCGCGCCGTCTCGAAGAACAGCGCCGAGGGGCCGCTCAGCGGGCCGCCGAGCGAGACGTTGTACGGGTTGCGGTTCCAGTCGGCAGTGGTGTTGAGGCGTGGGCCATCGTCGAGCGGGCTGACGGGCGGGGCGACATACTCGGTGTAGCCCTGGTGCCAGAGCATGATGACCTGCAGGTAGATCCCGCGCTCCGCCGCCATTTCGAGGATCGTGTCCATGCGCCATGCAGCGGCCTGTGCCTCGGAGTAGTCTCCGACGGGGCCGGGCCAGTCCAGCCCGATAAACCACGGCACGTCGATGTTGATCCGCGCGTAGTTCGCGC
The DNA here is from genome assembly GCA_966250245.1 of uncultured Anaerolineae bacterium. Lineage (GTDB taxonomy): Bacteria > Chloroflexota > Anaerolineae > Aggregatilineales > Aggregatilineaceae > DYGX01. The sequence goes on along the minus strand of CBINGT010000548.1, from coordinate 2,001 downwards.
CCGCCGCGCTGAGCTCGTCCAGCCAGCGCTCGTAGGCGAAGATACCCCCGCCGCCGTCCCACGACCACGCCAGATTCTCGCCGATGGGGAAATACGGCTGGCCGTTGTCAAACACGAAATAGCGCGAGTTCTCGCCGCGCCGGACGAACCCCGGATGGTCCGACGGGGCGACCTCGAACGTGTCTTCAAACACGGTGCTGGTGAAGCCGGTCCGGTCGCGCGCGCTGACGGTCACTTGCCACTCACCAGGCACGGGCGGGCTGAAACGCACGCGCCACTCGCCTTGCCCGACCATTTCGAGGACCTCGGCCTCGCAGTCTTCGGTGCAGGTCTGCTCGAATGGCCGCATGAAAAAGCCAGGGACCTCGTAGCTCGCGCCGCCGGGGCCGGAGAAGGTCGCCATGACGTCGATCTGCTTCGGATCGTACGGGTTGGTGTAGTCGCCGGGCGCGCGGAAGCTGGCCTCGTATAGCCCATACTGCGGGATCGCGTCGCTGGCGGCTTCGGGCTCGGGCGAGGGCGTCGGGGTAAGCTGCGCGCCGACCATCGGCACAACGCTGATACTCGCGATCAATAGCAGGACGACAGCCAACAGGGTCCACCGGGATGAGTCGTGTCGTTTAAGCATCGCAGAAATCTATTCTCACTCTCGCCAGAAATTCGCCAGCAAGCTAAACGTGTCGAAATTATTGCGTTCCGCGCGCGGTGACTTCCTGCTCCGCCAGCAGGAAGATCGGCCGGTCGTCCGCGTCATAGCTCGAATGGGCGTAGAACAGGCGGCCATCGTCCGGCGCGTCGAACAACAGCGGCAGCAGCACGGGCAAATCCTCGACCAGCGGCAGATCGTTGGCGGCGTTCAACGGGACCCATTCGAGCGTTCCCTCATCGGAGTCGACGAAATCCCGCGAGGTGGCGCGCCCCGTGAACACGAAGACGATAATCCCGTTGGCGCTGCCTGCGTCCACGTGGATCAGCCCGCGCAGGCGCACGTCTTCGACGGTCAGGCCGGTTTCTTCCTGCATTTCCCGGATGGCGCTGGTGAGGGGGTCTTCGTCGCGCTCGATGTGCCCGCCGACGCCGTTGTAGCGGCCGGGGTACACGCGCTTGTGCAGGCCGCGCTTGAGCAACAAAACATCGTCGCCGTGCGTAATGAAGCATAGCGTACGCGGGATCACCAGCCAGCGACCCTCGATCGCGTCCGCGCCCTGATCTTTCGCGCCCATGTGATGCTCCTGGTGCGAGGATGCCAGAGTAACCAGGTCCGAGCCTCATTATAGCACGGGTGGCCCGGTACAGATGAAGTCCCCGAATTTCTTGGGTTTGTATGCTGCCTGGCTCTGTTGTATGCTTGGATCAGTCTACTGCAAAGAAGGAGATTACACACAATGGACGACCTCTACGCGCGGATTGTGCGGGAGCGTGGAAAGCTCGAGAACCTGATCGATAAAGTGCCCGGCTTCCGGGGATATAACGAGATGTCCGCTCGCCGCCAGGCCGACCGCCTGATCCGCGAGCACGTCGCCGACCGGCTGAAGGCTCAGCTTAACCGCCTGCCGGAGATCGAAAAGACGCTGCTCGACCAGGGCGGGCTGAGCTATATGAGCAAGACGCGCAGCGCCAAGACGAAGTTTCAGACGTTCATCGACCGGATCGCAACCGATTCGCCGGGCTATAGCGGCTTTTTCGACGCGATCAAGATCGACGCCGAGGACCTCGAAGTGGCATACGCGTTTGACCGGGCGCTGCTGGACTACGTCGATAAGTTTGAAGAGAAGCTCAACGCGCTGCAGGACGCCGCGCAGCGGGGTGAGGGCGTGGACGAGGCGCTCCGCGAGCTCGACGCGCTCACCATCGAAGCCAACGAGGCGTACAGCCTGCGCGATAGCGTGATGAAGGGCATTGAATAACCGTACGGCGCGGCCGTGCAGTCAGCCACTTAAAGGAGATAAATCACATGCCACGGATTATTGACGTCGTTGATCATGTCAACGTGATGGATGA
>CBINGT010000547.1:0-2418 GCA_966250245.1 uncultured Anaerolineae bacterium | reverse complement strand
TCGGAATGGCGTGAGCTTTCTGGCCCGGTTGGACGGTCGCCTGCGCCGCACGCCCAGCAGAGCCCCGCAAGGCAGCGTGACCCCGTCACCGTGCTAAGCGGGGCAGAACACAACGTAACACCCGCCAGCAAACTCGATGGCCCCTGATGAATGTCAGGGGCCTGTTTGTTTTGTTACTTTCCGATACGTTGAAGTGACGCGGGAATCCTAACCTTGAGCGCGACATTGCTTGACTTTATTTGCAACACAGTTGTATAATGCTCAACAAATCGCTCAATGTGAATGGGGAAAGACGTGTGTCGGAAATTCAGTCCCTTGCGCGTGGCCTGAAACTCATGGAACTGCTGGCTGCAAGCCCGGAAGACGTGGGCGTGACCGAGTTGGCGAACGAGATGGGTATCGACAAGAGTAGCGTCTCGCGCCTGATCCAGACGCTTGCAGCTTATGGTTATGCGGAGCAGGACCCGGTTAGCCGCCGCTATCGGCTCGGCCCGCAGATCGTCCGTCTGAGCCGCAGCTTGCTTACGCGGATGCCGCTGCGCGACGAAGCCAAGCCTTTCTTGCGTGAACTGGTCAACCGCACCGGGGAGTGCGCTCATGTCGCGATTCTCAGCCAGGGGCAGGCGCTTTACATCGACCAGGTCGAGTCGCCCGCGTCGCTGCGCGTGACGACCGGCGTCGGGACTCTGGCACCGCTACACTGCACGGCGCTCGGCAAATGTCTGCTGGCGTTCGATCCGGCCGCCGAGTTGCCAGAGGAAATGCGAGCGTACACGCCGCGCACGATCACAGACCGGCAGACACTCGCTGCGCATCTGGAACAAACCCGCCGTCAAGGCTACGCGGTGGACGATGAAGAGTACGACTATGGCGTGCGCTGCGTCGCCGCTCCGGTCATTGACTATCGCGGTAAGGTGGTCGGCGCGATCGGCATATCGGGACCAGCGGGGCGTATGACGCTTGACCGGATGGCAGAGTATGCTGCGATTGTGAAAGAAGTGGGACGGAATCTGTCCGATCGGCTGAGTTTCACTCATCGTAGCTAGGCACTGCAGATCCCTCGGCCCGGATCTGCAGATATTTTGGCTTGATATTGCAACATTGTTGCGCGATATGCAACAAGGAGCCGTTTATGGAGAAACTTAGGGTAGGCTTCATTGGCACTGGCCGGATCTCCGACCTGCACGCAATTGAGTACCTCGCTAATGAACGCGCCGAGATTGTGGCGCTCTGCGACATCGACCCGGCGAACAGCCTTCCGCGCGCCGAGAAATGGGGCGTTCCTGCTGACCACGTCTTCACCGACTACCACGATCTGCTCGCCCTGCCGGATGTGGATCTCGTAGAAATCTTGCTGCCTCATCACCTGCATTATCAGGCAACCATCGACGCGGCGGCAGCCGGCAAGCACATTTCGCTGCAAAAGCCGATGGCGCTTTCCGTGCAAGAAGCGGATAGCATGATCGCGGCAGCGGAGCAGGCGGGTGTGCTGTTCAAGGTTTTCGAAAACTTCATCTTCTATCCGCCTGTCCAGCGCGCCAAGGCGCTGATCGAAGCCGGGGAGATCGGGGATCCGCTCACCATTCGCATCAAGAGCAATTCTGGCATCAGCCCGACGATGTGGGAAGTTCCCGACGCGGCGTGGGCGTGGCGCTATACGCCTGAGCAATGCGGCGGCGGCCCGCTTGTGTTTGATGATGGACACCACAAGTTCTCGCTGGCGTGGTACTTCATGGGGCTGGCTGAGCAGGTTCACGCCTGGATCGGCGCGACCGAGCAGCCGTCCGGCTTGGTGCTCGACTCTCCGGCAATCGTCTCGTGGAAGTTTTCCAACAACCGCTTTGGCTCGCTTGAAGCGGTCAATTCGCCAGAGCTGGTGATGGATACGCAGCATTACGCGCAGGACGACCGGATCGAGATCACGGGGACCAAGGGCGTGATCTGGATCACGCGCGGGCACGGCAAGATGCTGGATATCCCGCCCGTCATCCTGTACCGGGACCGGCAGGTTCGCACGTTCTCGGACATGCCGACCGGCTGGGAGCACAGCTTCATCAACTCCACCCGGCACTTCATCGACGCGTATTTCACCGGTGCCCCGCCCAGCCTCACCGCCTGGGAAGGCCGGGAGATTTTGCGGTTCGCGCTGGCCGCTCAGGAATCAGCACGCACGGGCCGCGCCGTTTGCCTGTGAGCACGCGGTCATCGACGACGAGAGCCAAGCCATGAAACTGACAGGGTCTGAAATAGTCATCGAAGCGCTGATTCAAGAGGGCGTGCCATACGCGATCGGCATCCCTGGGCATGGCAATCTGGCGTTTGTGGACGCACTTCGCCGCCGCCAGGACGCGATCCAGGTGATAATGCCGCGCCATGAGCAGGCCGCCGTTCACATGGCGGACGGCTACTTCCGCGTGA
>CBINGT010000546.1:0-2432 GCA_966250245.1 uncultured Anaerolineae bacterium | reverse complement strand
GATCTCGATCCGCGACGCCGTGCAGCGCCTGGTCGAAAGCCAGCATCGCCCTGGCCCGGTGGAGCGGGTCGTGCAGACGGTGGCGCATGGGTTCAGCGGGTTGGTGCGCGCGCTCACGTCCGATCAGACGCGCGAGAAAGAAATCAACGACCTGTCTGACCCGGTGCCGCCCGATTCCCCGCTTGGGGTGTTGCTCCGACAGGTGACGAAGCGCCGTCCGTCGCTGACGTATGACGGGCAGCGCGGCGATGACTGGCGCTGGTGGCGTGGGGAAGTGCGCGGCAAGGTGCGCGAGCTGCTTGGGTTGCGCTATTTCCACACGGAGCAGGTGGAAGTTGAGGAAGGCGAGACCGATCTGATCAGCGGGGTCGTGCGGCAGCGGATTCTGATTACTGCGCAGGATGGGCTCAAAGTTCCGGCGTACGTCATGCGCCCGCTGGAACTTGAGGGGCAGGTGCCCGCGCTGCTCGTCATGGCCGGGCATGGCACGATTCGCCAGACCGCCGGAATCGTGCACAGCACGCACCGCTCAAATGCGCTGGCCCTGGCGCAGCGCGGCTTCGTGACACTGTCGCTTGAGGAGCGCGGGTTTGGCGAGCTGGACGAGATCGACCACCTGACGCTGGACCAGATCGGGCGGCTGTTCGGGCGGCCCTGGCTCGGCACAGTGATCGACGATGCGCTGCGGGCGCTCGATTACCTTGAATCGCGGCCGGATGTGGACGCCAAGCGCATCGGCGCGACGGGCCTGCGGCTGGGCGGGGGGATTGCGCTATTCGTGGGCGCGCTGGATGAGCGGGTTCGCGCGGTGTTTGTGCAGGGGTATCTTGGCGGAACGGTGTCGCCTGCGTTCATTCCGGGGCACGGCTGCGACTTCATTCCGAATCTGCACCGTTTCGCCGATATGAGCGACGTGATGCGCCTGGTCGCGCCGCGCCCCGTGCTTTATGCGTATCCGCGAGCGCGTGCGTCGACCTCGATCGCGAAGCAGACGTTCGACCGGATGCGGCCGATTTACGAAGAGTTTAGCTGCCCCGATCGCACCGGTTTCTACGACCACGACCCCAGCGACGAGTTCAACGCCGAGCTGGCGGCGACGTGGTTTGAACGCTGGCTGATAGAAGAAGACGACACTGACGTGCTGCTGTGGGCCCCGCGCGAGTGAGTGGCCGCAGACCCCTGGACGCCCGGCGCGAGCTTCCGCGCCGGGTGCGCCGTCAGGTTAGAAGTGGATGAACTGCTCGGCTTCGAGCACGAACAGGGTCGCGTTGTGGTCGGTGCTCCCCGGCTCGGAAGCGCACACCGAACGTACGAGGGAGAGGGCCTGTTCCACGCGTTCCGGCCTGACGCCGACGATCAGCGTGGTGCTTTTCTGGCGAAGGAAGCCGCCCATGCTGGCGAACTCAGTAACCCGGAACTGCGCGTCCAGAAGCTCGTGAATGAGGCGATCGGCGCAGTCGCCGCGCGCGATAATCAGGATGACCTTGGTTGTCTCGTTCATACTTGTTCGAAGTGCTCCACATCCATAATGAAGACCGTTGCGCCCCCGACTTCAACTTCGACAAACGCCCCCATCATCGCTGCCGACTCGACAATGTTCGGCCCGGCAGGGATCAGGCGTGTGCGCCGCTCGCACGTTTCCTTAAGGATCGCGATTACGGCGTCGACGGCCCGGTCATCCACACCGATTAACAAGGTTGTGTTACCGACGCGGAAGAAGCCGCCCGTGCTGGCGACACGGGTCACACGATAACCGGCTTCGTTCAGCGCCTGGATGGTAGCATCAGCATCTTGATCCTGGACTATCGCCAGAATAAGTTTCATACATCCTCCTATTAACAGTCGTACATAGGCAGTGTAACACGAAGTGGCGCGCGGTCGCAATGGTCGGCGGCGCAGATGGGCAGAGTCACCAAACGCCATGTTGTAGAGTTGTTAGAAACGTGTGAAAAAAATGTGAAATAAGGTACGAGACAATTTGTTCTTCATTCTTTCTGTGCGATAATAACGGCTAGTGTGGTTTCGACTGACGGTGGCGTCGCACGCCCGACGCCTTAGGTGAGATGAATCCATTCCATGTCCAATCTTTACAGCTCCCCCTCTGAAGCAAACATCCTGATTGCTGCTGGAAAACCGTACGTTTTGAACGGCATCAAGCACCTGCTCCAAAACGAAGGCTACCAAGTAAAACTGGCTACCGACGGAAACGAAGCGCTTTCGGTTCTACGTAAGGCGAATCGTTTGCCGGATATGATCGTCAGTGATGTGGATTTGCCGCCGTCTGGCGGCTTTAATCTGCTTCGCGCGGTCCGCGAGAACCAGGACTGGGCAGGCACTCCGTTTCTGATTCTGACCGGACAAACTGGTATTGAAGCCATGCGCGAGGGGTATCTCCTCGGCGCGGACGACTGCCTGCCAAAGCCGCTGGACCG
>CBINGT010000545.1:0-2435 GCA_966250245.1 uncultured Anaerolineae bacterium | reverse complement strand
TCGCCGTGAGGAAGGCACCAATCTGTTATTTGTGCGCCCGCCGGGGCTGATCCCGTACGCGTTTGGCGGACCGAGCTTTGAGGAGCATCAACGCCTGGCGCGCGAGGCCGGCGCGACGCTGCATATTTATCGTTCAGAGCGGGCCGGGCTGGATCTGGACGTGGCAGACGACCTGTTCACGTACTACCGGCAGGCGGAGCTGTTGGGCGAGACGGTAATTCCGCACCAGCGGCCCGAGCAGGTGCTCAGCGACCCGCAGCTAAGCTCTGACTGATGCACGTTTTGACCAGACGCCATTTTATAGGAGGTTTGTTTAATGCCTGATCGAGTAGCTTTGTATCTTCAAGACGCGCACCCGCTGGCCGACGCAATCGAGTACGTGCAGTACGCCGAGGACCGCGGGTTTGAGGCGGTCTGGCAGGCGGAGAGCCGGTTGGTTCGCGACGCGATCGTGCCGATGGCGGCCTATGCGGCAACGACGCGCAAGATCAAGATCGGCTCTGGCGTGATCAATAACTGGACGCGCAACGCCGCGCTGACGGCCGCGACGTTCCTCACACTGGACGACCTCGCGCCGGATCGGATCCTGCTCGGCATCGGCGCGTGGTGGGATCCGCTCGCCAAGAACGTCGGCATCGACCGCCGCAAGCCGCTGCTGGCGATGCGAGAGCACATCACCGTCGTGCGCGATCTGCTGGCGATGAAGAACGTCACTTTCCACGGTGAGTTCGTCAATGTCGACGGGATCGAGCTGGATATCGTTCACGGGCGCCGCGAGCCGCGCAACGTGCCGATCTACATCGGCGCGACCGGTCCGCAGATGCTGGCGCTGGCAGGCGAGATCGCGGACGGCGTGCTGCTCAATTACCTCGTCTCGCCTGCGTACAACGCGACTGCGCTGGAGCAGATTGAGAAGGGCGCACGGCTCGCCGGGAAGTCGATCGACGACATCGACCGGCCGCAGTTGGTGGTGTGTTCGGTGGACACGAACCGCAAGCGCGCGCTCGACGGGGCGCGCAAGCTGGTGACGCAATACCTCGGCCAGCAGCCGCACATTATGAAGGCCAGCGGCGTGAGCACAGAGCTGCTCGATGAGATTCATCAGGTCCTCACCTGGCCCGCGACCGAAGAGCAGATCGAGCGCGCGATGGAGCTGGTCCCCGACGACGTAGTGCAGTTGATCACGGCGTCCGGCACGCCGGACGAGGTCCGCGCGAAGGTGCGCGAGTATGTCGCGGCTGGCTGCACGTGCCCGGTGCTCTACCCGCTCGGCGACGACGTGCGCCTGATGATCGACACGTTCTCCAGCGGCTATTCCGCGTAAGGAAACCTGCGTGCGCCCATGTCCAAGCCTGTCATTTCCGGCGCCCGCCCGCTGCACCCAAATGCTGCCTCGACGCGGGCGGCAGGCGGTCGGCGGCTGTGGGCATGGGCGGCGCTTTGCACCGTCGTGGGGATGGGGGCGCTGCTCTATTTGAGCATTAGCCTCTCGGTCAGCGCGGACCCGCTGCTGGTGCCCCTCGACGACACGTATATCCACTTCCAGTATGCCCGGCAGATGGCGGCCGGGCAGCCGTTTGCTTATCACCCAGGTGCGCCCGCTACCTCGGGCGGCACGAGCCTGCTGTATCCCGCCGTGCTGGCGCTCGGCTACCGGTTGGGCTTCACTGGCTGGAGCCTCGCGTATTGGGCGCTGGCGCTCGGCGCGCTGGCGTTCGCGGGCGCGGCGTGGCTGGTCTACCGGATCGGCGCGAATAACCCGCTAGTAGGAGAAGCGGCGGCAGATGGCGGCATCGCATTCGCGCTCGCGCTCGCCTTCGCGCTGACCGGGCCGTTCCTCTGGGCGGCGCTCAGCGGGATGGAGACGGCGCTGTTTTTGTTGCTCGTGCTGCTGGCGTTCTACACGGTGCAGCAGGGGCGCTTCGCGGCGGCGATCGCAGCGCTGGCGCTGCTGCCCCTTATACGTCCGGAAGGGCTGTTCCTGGCGGCGCTCGGCTCGTTCGCGCTGGCGGTTCGGTTCCCCTGGCCGCGCACCAATGGCGAGCGCGTCCGGCGGTTGGCGCTGCTGGCCGTGCCGGTGCTGGCGGGGGCCATCCAGCCGGTGATCAACCTGGCGGCGACGGGGAGCGTCTCGTCATCCGGCATGACGGCAAAGTCCCATCTGGCGAACGGTAGCGTTCCCCTCGTGGAGCGAGTCTTCAGCGTGCTGGAGACGTTCGGGCGGATGTGGCTCGAGCTGCTGACCGGCGTCAGCCGCGACTGGGGGCTGTTTACCTCGCCTGTGCTGCCGGGCGTGGCGCTCGGCGGGATGCTAGTCGGCGTGTGGCTGGCGATCCGGCAGCGGCGCGTCACGCTTCCCGCGCTGGCGCTGGCGTGGATCCTGGCGCTGACCGCCGGGGTGGCGACGCTCGACACGGCGTTTTGGCAGTTCAAGC
>CBINGT010000544.1:0-2435 GCA_966250245.1 uncultured Anaerolineae bacterium | reverse complement strand
ATCGGCGCCACCAGGAACCGCTGGTACTGCCGCGCCGACACGCGGTCGTTCAAAAAGTGATGGTTCTCGTCCAGCGGCGCGTTCGCCTGCGCGATCAGATGGCGGTCTTCTTCGTCCGCCGACAGATACTCATACTCGGTGCTGACATACGGCATGATCGGCACGCGCTGCACGCCAAGCTGCTGCAACGTCTCGCGCACGCTCTCGTCGATCACCGTGCCCGCCGGAACCACCGTCTCGCCGTCTTCGGTTTCGATGTCCTCGCGGACGATCCGGCCGATCAGGCGCTCGTCGTCCAGCATCATTTCACGGTAGACCGGGCGATAGGGCGTCTCGATGAAGCCGTATTCGTTGACGCGACCGTAGCTCGCCAGACGCCCGATCAGGCCGATGTTCGGGCCTTCCGGCGTCTCAATCGGGCAAATGCGGCCGTAGTGGCTGTGGTGCACGTCGCGGACGTCGAAGCCCGCGCGCTCGCGCCGCAGACCGCCCGGACCCAGCGCCGACAGCGTGCGCTTGTGCGTCAGCTCGGCCAGCGGGTTCGTCTGGTCCATGAACTGCGAGAGCTGGCTGGAGCCGAAGAACTCGCGGACCGCCGCCACCACCGGCCGGATGTTGATCAGCGTCATCGGCGTGACGTTTTCGGACTCGCGGATCGACATGCGCTCGCGCACGACCCGCTCCATCCGCCGCAGACCGATACGCAGCGAGTTCTGGATCAGCTCCCCGACGGTCTTCACCCGGCGGTTGCCGAGGTGGTCGATGTCGTCGGGCTGCTCCATCCCGTTGTTGATCAGGATCATGCGCTCGACCAGCTTCACCAGATCGTACTTGGTGATCGTCCGCAGAGAGCGCGGAACGACGTCGTCGATCCGCAGGCGCTGGTTGAGCTTGTAGCGACCTACCCGCTCCAGGTCATAGCGGCGCTGATCGAAGAGCTGGCTCTCCAGATATTCGCGCGCATTGTCGAGCGTAGGCGGGTCGCCCGGGCGCATCCGCTTGTAGAACTCAAGCAGCGCGGCCTCGGCGATGGTCTGGCCATCGCGCAGGTCCCACTGCGGTTCCATCCGGATCGTGCCCTGGATGAACTGGTGATCCGGGTCGTTGTCGACCTCTTCATAAAGCGCCAAAAGCTCCTCGTCGGAGCCGGTCTGGATGGGCGAATGCTCGCCAAAATGGTCGTTGACCGCCGCCAGCGCGCGCAGCAGAATCGTGACGGGGATCGTGCGCTTGCGGTTGAACTTGATCGCCAGATAGTCCGTCTTGCGCGTCTCAAACTCCATCCACGCGCCGCGATCCGGGATCAATTTGGCGGTGGCAAGGCGCCGGCCGGTCGTGCGGTCTTCCTCGGCGTCGAAGTACACGCCGGGCGACCGGATGAGCTGGCTGACGACAACACGCTCGGACCCGTTGATGATGAACGTCCCCTTTTCCGTCATCCAGGGGAAGTCACCCATGAAAATGTCCTGCGTCAGGACTTCATCGCCCGCCGCGCGGTTCACCAGCGCCACTTTTACGTACAGCGGCTTGGCGAAGGTGATATCGCGCTCCAGACATTCTTCTTCTGGATACTTGGGATCCTCGAACCAGTACTTCAGGTCGAACTGAGCCGCTTCAGCACTACTGCCGGGGAAAAAGAGCCGCAGATTTCCGTTGAAGCTCTCGATGGGGCTGATCTCATCGAACAGCTCGTTTAGGCCCTCGTCGATGAAGCGTTGGAAAGATTCCAACTGGATCTCGATGAGTGAAGGCAGTTCGAGCACATCGAGTGTGCGCGCGTAGTTCTTCTCATCTAGACGCCGCTGCATTCACTACTCCTCAAAGATACAACCGCCAACAGAGAAACCGAGTGCAGGCCATTGTGGGGATAGTGGAGAAATCGCCGAGTCTCCTCTAGGTCGGAACACGGACTGCGCTTCAGAGGTTTGAGTTGGTTTGATGTCTGACATCACTTCTATGGGGTACAAGAGAGACAATTATAGCAGGCTTCCCCCGAATGTCAACGTTTTCAGGGAGATTTTTCTCGACACAGCCCGGCCCAATCTGCGTCTTGCAACTCCGCCCGGTCGTGCTATAATCGCCCCGCCTGACTACCGAGGAGATTGATACGACCGATGGAAGTTCAAGACGCCCTGCAATTCATTCAGATTTTAACCTCAATCGCTCTGATTGCTGTCATCATTTTACAGGCGCAGGGCCAGGGTCTGGGCGGCCTGTTCGGCGGCAGCGACAGCATGGGCGGCATCACCAAGACGCGCCGCGGCCTGCAAAAGACCCTTTTCCAGATCACGGTCGGGCTTTCGATCGCCTTTCTCGGAAACGCCATCCTGCAGCTTCTGATCCAGTAGCAGCCATCACCGGCGAACCACGCTGCAGGCGAGCGAGAAACCGCATAGCCATTGACAGGGGGGTGTTGTGCGCGTGCAGAACACCTC
>CBINGT010000543.1:0-2463 GCA_966250245.1 uncultured Anaerolineae bacterium | reverse complement strand
TATGTACGTCTGCGGCCCGACCGTTTACGACCACGCGCACATCGGACACGCGAAAACCTACGTCTCATTCGATGTAATCGTGCGCTATCTGCGCTACAGCGGCTACGACGTGCTTTACGTGCAAAACCTGACCGACGTCGGCCACCTGCTCGACACAGGCGAAGACCGCATTCTCAGGAAAGCGCGCCAGGCGCAGGCCGGTCCGATGCAGATCGTCGAGACTTACACGCGCAGCTACTTCGAGGATATGGACGCGCTCGGCGTGCTGCGGCCCGACATCAGCCCGCGCGCCAGCGGCCACATCCCCGAGCAGATCAAGATGATCCAGAGGCTGATCGAGAAGGGGCACGCCTACGTCACCGAGGCGGGCAACGTCTATTTCGACGTCACAAGCTGGCCGGAGTTCGGCAAGCTCTCCAACCGCCAGCTTGAAGATCAGCAGGCCGGGGTGCGCGAGGACGTCCGCGAAGACAAGCGCCATCCCGCCGACTTCGCGCTGTGGAAGGCCGCCGAGCCGGAGCACATTCTCCGCTGGGACAGCCCGTGGAGCGTCGGCTACCCTGGCTGGCACATCGAGTGCTCCGCTATGGCGCACAAATACCTGGGCGAAACGTTCGACATTCACGGCGGCGGCGTCGATAACATCTTCCCGCACAACGAATGCGAGATCGCCCAAAGTGAAGCCGCCCACGACGCGGAATTCGCCCGATACTGGCTGCTGACCGGCACGCTGATGGTCCCGGACGAGTTCGGCATCCCGACCAAGATGTCGAAAAGCTTGGGCAACTTCTACACCATCAAGGACGCGCTTAAGCTGCACCGGCCCGAAGTGCTCCGCACGTTCATCCTCGGCGCGCATTACCGCAACCCGATCGTGTTCAGCGAGGAAGCGCTCGACGCGGCCAAGCGCGGCTGGGAGCGGATTTACGGCGCCGTGCGGCTAACGCGCGAAAAGCTGCGCACCGCGCCCGAAGGTGACGCCGGGAGCGCCTTCCTGCCCACGCTGGAGCAGGCGCGCGCCCAGTTCGTCACGTGCATGGATGACGACTTCAACGCGCCGGGCGCGCTCGCCGCGCTGTATGACCTGACGCGCGAGGTCAACACGCTGCTCAACGGGACGGAGCCGGTCGGCAAGACTGTGCTCGAAGCGATCGACAAGACCTACCGCGAGCTGGGCGGTCAGGTGCTCGGGATCGTGCCGGACGAAGCCGAGGGTGCGTCCGGCAGTGCGGAGCGCGAGGAAGGGCTAATCCGCCTGCTGCTCGAGCTGCGCGCCCAGGCCCGCGCGGACAAGAACTTCCAGCTTTCGGACCTGATCCGCGACCGCCTGGGCGAGCTTGGCGTGACGGTCGAGGACCGGCCCGATGGCACCATCTGGCGCGTGAATTAGCGGCGCGGCGCCTGCCACACACTGAGGAGCACTATGGCCGAGTATCTGTACGGGCGTTGGGCTGTGCTGGAGTCGCTGCGCGCCGGGCGGCGGCGGTTTGAGCAGCTTCTGCTGGCCGAAGGGATCGAAGAGAAGGGCACCGTCACAGACATCATCGAGGCGGCAGCCAGTCGGGGGATTAACATGCGGCGCGTGCCCCGGCGCGTGATCGACGATCTGTCGAAGGACGCGAATCATCAGGGGGTCGCGCTGCGAGTCGGAGAATACCCGTATGTCTCGCTCGAAGACACGCTCAGCGCGGCGCGCAACCGCAACGAGCGGCCCTTCCTGCTGGTGCTCGACCTGCTCAAAGACCCGCAGAACGTCGGCGCGCTGCTGCGCGTGGCGGACGCGGTCGGCGTGCATGGCGTGTTGTTGCAAGAGCGGCGGGGCGTGGACGTGACGCCCGCCGTGGTGAACGCCTCGTCCGGCGCGGTCGAGCACCTCAACGTCGCGGTCGTCACAAATCTGGTCACGGCCATGCGCAGTCTGAAGGAAGAGGGCGTCTGGCTGGTGGGGCTGGACATTGGCCCGGATACCGCGACGCTCGATCAGGTCGATCTGAACATGCCGGTCGCGCTGGTGCTCGGCAGCGAGGGCGAGGGGTTGCGCCGCCTAGTGCGCGAGACGTGCGATCTGCGGATCACCCTGCCGATGCGCGGGCACGTCCTCAGCCTGAACGTGGCGACCGCCGGGTCGATCGCGCTCTATGCCGCGTGGCAGGCGCGCAAGTGGGAAGGGTGGACTCCCCCCACCGCGCGGGCTTAACCCTTGCCAGTCGCCCGGCTCGGTGTTACGATTCGCGCGCGACGCGTGAATAAGCGATTAGCTGCGAACAGTTAGCATTTAGCCCAAAACAGGATATTAGGGGCCGCTTGCTGGCTTTGCTAACCGCTAACTGCTAATCGCTAATGGCTTAACACCGGGGGGTGCTATGCTGCGCTCGCTGGTTGTTTCATTTCCGGCGAGCCAAACCAGACGCGACACTTTGAGGCGGAGAGCACGCCATGTACATCCGGCGCGATAAATCCAAC
>CBINGT010000542.1:0-2464 GCA_966250245.1 uncultured Anaerolineae bacterium | reverse complement strand
AGGACGAAGCCGCCCGCCGCCATGGCGTGTATGTGGACATCGAGCATCTGGCGCTGGCCCTGCTGAACGAGTCCGCCGGGCCCGCACGCGACATTCTGGCGGACTCCGGTGCAGATCGTGGCGCGCTCTACGATCAGATCGCGAGCGCGATCGGCATGGAGCGTTCGACCCGCATCGAGGTGAAGGAGCTCAGCCGGGCGGCGCGGCAGGCGCTGACCAACGCGCTTGAAGTGGCGCGGTCGCTGGGACAGGGCGCGGTCAACAGCGGGCATCTGCTCGTCGCAATGCTCGAAAGCGGCGAAGGGATCGTCCGCGAGGCGCTGGACGCCTCACCGGTGAGCGCCTCGGCCGCCCGCGACTATCTGCGCGCCCATCCCCCGGCAACCAGCGCGCCGGTTCCGGGCAGCAGCCCGCGCGCGCCGCAGCGTCCGCCGCAAGCGCCGGAAGCGGTCGAGTACGTGCTGATCCCCACGCGGGACCGTCGCAGGCCCAAAGACCCTTCGCGCCAGACGTGGCTCGATCGCCTGGGGCGCTGGCCGCTGATCCTGGGCGGACTGGTCGCGTTTTTCGCGTATCTGTTCATCGCCCTGCCCGGCAACGCGATGACCACATTCTTCATCGTGATCGTCGGCTGGGTCTTCTCGGTCACGCTGCACGAGTTCTCGCACGCGATCGTCGCGTACTGGGGCGGCGACTACACCGTCCGCGACAAGGGTTATCTGTCGTTCAACCCGCTCAAGTACACTCACCCCATGCTGAGCATTGGCCTGCCGCTGCTGTTCCTGGCGATGGGCGGGATCGGCCTGCCGGGCGGCGCGGTGTACATCGAGCGCCACCGCCTGAAAAACAAGTGGTGGGGCGCGGCGGTGTCGGCGGCGGGCCCGGCGGCGAACGTGGTGCTCGCGGTTCTGCTGGCGCTGCCGTTCCTGCTGGGGCTGGTCGATCCGCGCACGATCTTCTGGAGCATCCAGGGGATGCCGGTCGAGGGCGAGGGCATCTGGACGAACGCGACGTTGTGGACGGCGGCGGCGTTCCTGGTGATGCTCCAGGTGACGGCCGTGCTGTTCAACCTGATCCCGGTTCCGCCGCTGGACGGGTTCGGCATCATCGAGCCGTTTCTCGACCGTCGCACGCAGCTACAGCTCCGGCAGCTTGGCTCGTACACACTGATGCTGATCTTCCTGGCGCTGTGGTTCATTCCGCCAGTCGCGGAAAGCTTCTGGAACACGATTTTCAGCGTGACGGATGCGCTGAACATCCCTGGCTGGCTGATAAACGAAGGGTTCCGTAATTTCATGTTCTGGGTTCCGCGCGGGTAAACGGGAGCCGCGCGGTGGATCGGTTTCTCTGTAAGGAGAGAGAGTGGTGCCCCGTTTCGTGACCTTTGGTAAGACTTCTGAGATTGGCCCCGGTGAGCGTGACATTCGTGAAATAGAAGGCTGGTGGATCGCCGTGTTCAACGTTGGCGGCCAATACTACGCCATCGAAGACGTCTGCACGCACGACGACGGGCCGATCGGCGAAGGTGAGTTGTACGGCTACGAGATCGAGTGTCCGCGTCATGGCGCGCGCTTTGACATCCGCACCGGAGCGGTGACACGCATGCCGGCGGTGGTGCCGGTGAAATGGTTCCCCACGCGCGTCGAGGGCGACGAAATTCAGGTCGGTCTGGACGACTGAGCGATCAGCGGTATGATCAAACGCCGGTGGCAGTTGCATAACAGCCACCGGCGTTTTTGCGATCCTGTCCAGGTGGGGACACGAAGGGGCTGAAGATGCGCGTCGCCCGATCCAGTCGTGCCCGTGCGGGTTGCGTCACGGGCTGTCTGGTCCGCCTGATGGCTGTTCTGCTGGTGATCGGCCTTGCCACGCTGGTGATTTTCACGGTGATCCTGGTCCGCGACGACCGCATTACGCCGGAGATCGCGGGCGGGCTGTCCGATGCGGTGGTCCCACAGCGCAGTGCGACTGGTCAGGCGAGCGTCGTGCCGCCAGGCGAGGACCATCCGGGCGGCCTGCTGGTCTTCATCACCAGCGAAGACGGCGCCCGCACCACGCTGAGTTATCTCGAAGGCGATCCGCTCGACGTGCGCTGGGAGAGCGGCGATCTCAGCGTCACCGGCGAGAGCGCGCCATTTCCGCCCGTCCTGACAGATGAGTCCGTCTATCTGGTCGAGGGGACGCGTCTCGAAGCGCTGGACCTGGCCGATGGCGAGCGCCGCTGGTCGGTCGAGCTGAGCGCCGCGCTCCCGCCCGGCTGCGCGTCGTGCATCCAGCCGCTTGAGGGCGCGGTCACCGTGCTGACCGAAGACCAGATGCTCAGCGTATTGAGCGCGGAAGATGGCGAGCTGATGTGGCAAGCCGCGCTTAGCACGCTCCCCCGCGAGGTGGCGGTCATTGGTGGCGATCCGGCTGTGATCGACACGCTGCCCGATGCGGAAAGCAGCGCCCTGGTGATCTTCGA
>CBINGT010000541.1:0-2472 GCA_966250245.1 uncultured Anaerolineae bacterium | reverse complement strand
CGGCGGAATCCTCACCGCCCTTAATCTTGTAGATGTTGTGGACGATGAGCACGCGCGTTTTCGTGTTTGAGCTATCCATATTGTTTGACAGACGTGCCGCAACGTCACCGCGCTGACCGGTAATGTCTCGGGCGATCGTATCGCTCACTGGATGTGCGGGGCTCCGGTGCGGATGAAGGAGAATACGTCGCTCCGCAGCGAGACCCAGAACAACTGAAAGCCGTACTGGTTCAGTAGATTGATGGTACGCTCGGTTTTGGCGACACCATCACGCGTAAAGCGGTGATGGAATTCTACCAGAATCTGGTTTATGCTGACGCCGGGCGTGTTCAAAACGTCTGGAATAACGTCGTGTTCAGCTTCTTCAATATCTAGTTTGAGAATGTCAATCCGGCTGTGCCCCAGCTCGCGTGCGATGGTCGCAAGGCGCTTGACCGGCAGGGCGATCCCCTCTGCCTGGACATCAGGGTTTGGGATGACTCTGTGCGACACGAACGCTGGATTCTTCGGCGGGAAGAATGTGAGCACTCCATCCTGCACGCCGATGCCATAGTCAAACCACTGGAACTCTGCCGGAAGCTGCTGCGTCCGCAGCCACGCGTGCGATTTGGCTGTCGGATCGAATGCGAAAACGCGGGCATTGTACTTCTGGATCATGCCGCGATCGAATGAGATATCCTGCCCGATCCCGAACGAATAGACGTTCGGCTCCGGCG
The DNA here is from genome assembly GCA_966250245.1 of uncultured Anaerolineae bacterium. Lineage (GTDB taxonomy): Bacteria > Chloroflexota > Anaerolineae > Aggregatilineales > Aggregatilineaceae > DYGX01. Next base: position 1,756 of record CBINGT010000541.1, on the reverse strand, counting down.
GCAGGGAAGTTGGGCAAACGCCATAGCCGCCATAATCGCTGCCGATGAAGTCCACTGCGCATCTATGCTGAATCGCGGGGCGATAGCGCCCTTCCAGCCGGTATTTGATGCGTCGCGCCAGGTTTATCAACGGTCCCATTGAACGTTTTGCTCCGGCGCAATCCGCGACGGTGTTTCGACGGGAATCGGTTGCACACCAGTTGCAGGGAGCTCCGTCCCTTCAAGAACTTCAACATGGACGGTTGCGGCGGATGCCATCGCTGTCAGCAACCAAAACGGCGCCATGATGAAGAAGTAGACAATGAAGTTATCGGTCAGGAAGTTGAGCAGGATGTATCCGCCTGCGGTGAGCGCCGCAAAGTTATAGGCTGCGGCATGCGTGCCGGGGCCGAGGCGCAGCCAGTTCTGCCAGCAGAGCAGCAAGAGAACAGCCCAACTCAGGACGAGAATCAGCAGGCCGATTGCGCCCTGGTCAAAAAAGACGCGTATGAAGTCGTTGTGCGGGTTATCCCAGGATGGGATGATGTCCGCCGAGCGATCACGCGCTGCGCCGGTGCCGAATCCGGTCAGGGGAGCCTCGTTAATCGCCCGCTCGACGAGGTATTTCCATACGGCAGTCCGGCCAAAGGTGATACCTTGCAACATCCCCTCGTTGACGGTGACACGCGGGCGCGTACGGGGTCGGGATGGCGCTTCTTCGCCCGACTCAGAGGCTGAGATCTCTTCCTCGATGGAGATCGCATCCTGGATCGTGCCGAGTTTCTCACGCGGATAGAGCGGACTCTGAATTAGAGCCGCCGTGAGACCAACGCCGACCGCGACGAGGATAACCGCTTTCCATAGTGCGCGCGGCGCAAACAGTATCAGCGGAATGACTACTCCCGCCGCGCCAAGCAGCGCTGCCCGCCCGAGCGAGAAATAAACCCACATCGCCAGAACAACAGCCAGCCCCGCTAACAGCCTGCGATTTGTACGTGGCGCTGCGTGCTCGAATCGCAAGTAAGCCAGAACAGGGACCAACGCCAGACCGAAAAACGCAGGAATTGTGCGCGCACCGGCGGTCGTGTGCAGTCCCGGTGTCAATCGTGGATCGGACTCATTAAAAAAGACGTTGCCCAGCAGCGAATCCACTACGATCATCCCGAGCGTCAGGAACCCGACGTAGAGAAACGCACGCGTTCCCACGGGAAGCATGTCCGGGTGCTCGACCCAATAGGCCCGTGCCAGCACATATACCAACAGTAATGCACCCCAGATCAGGATGTCCGAAATGGCGTCGCTGAGGCTGGGCGCGCCGGGCGTGCGAATCAGCGCCCACACCAGAAGCAGCGACAGGGGCGCGCTCTCCAGCAGCCAGCGGCGAAGCTGGGCAAGAGTACGAAACAGGTGCCGGTAGTGAAGCAGGACCGCCAGCCCGCATGCGCCACCGATCCCTGCGACAAGCAGCCCATTTACCGAGAATGGTACACCGCTGATGTGGAGTAGGCTCAGCACGCTTGTCGTTCCCGCCAGGGCCAGCGCGCTCAGCAGAAGCGAAAACGGCTCTACGAACGCGCCCGCAATCCAGAGGCCCATCAGCGCAGCGCACAGCAGCGCCACAAGCGCCTGCGGGTTGAGGTCGAGTAAGGTCAGCAGCACAAGCGTGACGAGAACGAGTAGTTGTGGGATGAACAGCGTGCGTTTGGTGACTGTCATAGAGTGTGATGATGCCGTTAGACACCGTCTCCCGCCCGGCACATTCTTGCTAATTGTAATG
>CBINGT010000540.1:0-2476 GCA_966250245.1 uncultured Anaerolineae bacterium | reverse complement strand
CCAGACGATGACTCTTCTTTCATTTCAAGAAGCGATCGATGCCAGCGCGCGCTATAATCGCCGACACTTATTGTTAGGTAACGGCTTCAGCATCGCATGTCGTCCAAACATTTTCTTATACGGACGCCTATTTGAGCGGGCTGATTTCAGTCGGCTCTCAGCATCTGCTCGTGAAGCCTTTGGTGTACTCGAAACTCAGGATTTCGAACGCGTCATCAAAGCTCTTCGCGATGCGAGCGCTTTAATCTCGTTATACGCGGACGCGCCAGGCGGAGCCGCAGCTGCGATGTCACGTGACGCGAACGGGCTCAAGGAAGTCCTTGTCCAGACGATAGCCGATAGCCATCCAGCCTACCCGGCCGAGATTTCAGATGAAGAATATGAAGCCTGCCGGACATTCCTTTCCCACTTCAACACCACTTACTCACTTAACTACGACCTCCTACTGTACTGGGCGCTGATGCACACTCCGGAAGGCGAGCATCCTACGTCCGACGACGGATTCCGTAAGCCCGAAGATGACTTCGAGGCCGCGTATGTAACTTGGGAGCCCGGCCAGAGCCACGAACAGAATACCTGGTTTTTGCACGGCGCCCTTCACGTCTTTGATGCCGGGACCGAGGTCCAAAAATACACGTGGATCAACACAGGCGTCCGGCTAATCGAGCAGATTCGAGACGCTCTTTCGCGGAACTACTTTCCGTTATTCGTCGCCGAGGGCACTAGCGATGAAAAGCTGGATCGTATTCGCCATAGCGACTACTTGGCTAAGGCATACCGAAGCTTCTGCGAGATACAAGGCGCGCTTTTCATCTATGGTCATTCCGTAAGCTTCCCCTCCGGCCGGACCACCTAAACTAGACTTCGGGACCCGATTGGAGGGTCCATGCGGAAGTCCCGATTCACCGAATCCCAGATCGTCGCCGTGCTGCGGGAGGGGGAGGCCGGGGTGCCGGTCGCCGAGTTGCTCCGGACGCACGGGATCAGCCGGCAGACCTACTACAGCTGGAAGGCGAAGTACGGCGGGGCGACGGTCAGCGAGATCCGGCGGCTGAAGGAGCTCGAGGCGGAGAACGCCAAGCTCAAGCGGATGTACGCCGACCTGGCCCTGGAGAACGCGGCGATCAAGGACGTGCTCGGCCGAAAACTGTAGGGCCGTCCGCGCGGCGGCAGGTCGTCGGGATCCTCGCCGGGGAGCATCGGCTGTCGGTGCGCCGGGCCTGTGGGATCGCACGACTCGCGCGGGCGGTCTACTACGCGCCGCCGCCGGACCGGTCGGGGGCCGACGCCGAGGTGATCACCGCACTGCAGGCCGTGGTGACGGTGCACGGGCGCTGGGGCTTCTGGAAGTGCTTCGACCGGCTCCGGCTCGACGGTCGGCCCTGGAATCACAAGCGGGTGCATCGGGTGTACTGCGCGCTGCGGCTCAATCTCCCGCGCCGCACCAAGCGTCGGCTCCCGACGCGGCCGACCGAGCCGCTGGCCGCGCCGGCGGTCCTCAACACCACCTGGGCGCTCGATTTCATGCACGACCGGCTCTACGACGGGCGGCCCTTCCGGACGCTCAACGTGCTCGACGAGGGGAACCGCGAGGGGCTGGCGATCGAGGTCGGCGTCTCCCTCGGCCACCGGCGGGTGATCGCGGTGCTCGACCAGCTGGTGGCGCAGCACGGGGCCCCGACCCGCCTCCGCTGCGACAACGGCCCCGAACTCATCGCCGAAGGGCTGGCGACGTGGTGCACCGCCCACGGGATCACGCTGCACCACATCCCGCCGGGCAAGCCGAACCAGAACGCCTACATCGAGCGCTTCAACCGCACCTACCGCCGCGAAGTCCTCGACGCCTGCATCTTCACGAGCCTCGCGGACGTCCGCGCGGAGACCGCCACCTGGCTCCCGCGCTACAACACCCAGCGGCCTCATGACAGCCTCGGCCACGTGCCGCCGCTCACCTTTTTGCCGAGGTCCACCACTGTCCCCGAGTCTAGTTACGCGTGGTCCGCTTGACGGGGAAGCTTACGGGGTATCATTACGATCTTCCCAGCCCCAGCGGCGCGTACAAGAACGACATCAATGCCACCGGTGGCTACTGCCATCGGGCTGATGGTTGCAGTGTGCATCCTGCTTGTGGTTCGGCACTCCTGATCCAAGAGCGGTCCTCGGAGTTGGCCGAAGCCGCCGAGGCGGGCGGGATGCGGGCGCTGGCCACGTTGCTGGTCGGAATGGACTGGCGTGTGGACCAGGGCCTGAGCGGTGTGACCGTGCAGTCCTGCAACGGCGCAGAGGTGCTGCTTTGGATCCCGCTCGCGCCGGAACAGATCCGCGTCCTGCAGTCCGCGACCGCGGGGAAGGTCGCAGCGAACATCGTGGGAGCCCTCGTACAAGGATGAGCTGACCAGAACCAGCGGCATCGAATGGCCTACCCGCCGCTTTCTGGGGCGCACTACCCAAGATCACTCAAGCCCTATGCGTCTTC
>CBINGT010000539.1:0-2486 GCA_966250245.1 uncultured Anaerolineae bacterium | reverse complement strand
CGCTGCTATCGACGGGAACGAAAACGGGCGCAGCAAGCTGCGCCCCTACATTTTCCAGGGTAGCTAACCGCCCGCTCGCCAGCGCCACTCCCCGCCGAGCATCGTGCCGAGGACCTGCGTCTCCAGAATCTCGTCCGGCGGGATGGCGTAGAGGTCGCGGTCCAGCACGACCAGATCGGCCAGAAAGCCTGGCGCCAGCATTCCCAGGTCGCGCTCCATCCCCGCCGCATAGGCCGGCCCCTGCGTGAACGCGCGCAGCGTCGTATCGAGGTCGAGGCGCAGTTCCGGATACCACCCATCCGGCCCTGGCGAGCCATCCGGGCGACGGCGCGTCACAGCGGCGTAAATCCCCTTGAGCGGCTCGAACGGCTCCACCGGCGAGTCCGAGCCGAACGCCAGCACCGCGCCCGCCTCAAGCTGGAGCCGCCAGTTGTAGCTCATACGCGTGCGCTCGCCCCAATAGCGCTCCGCCATCTCGTAATCGGACGTGGCGTGGATCGGCTGCATCGAAGCGATAATCTGCAGCGCGCCGAGCCGCCCGGCGTCGTCCGGATGGATCAACTGGACGTGCTCGATCCGGTGGCGGCGGGCCTGCGGCGAGATCCCGCGCGCCGCTTCTTCCTGGCGCACCGCTTCGTACACGTCAAGGACGTCATGCACCGCGCGATCCCCGATCGCGTGGATGGTCGAGGGCAGCCCCGCCGCGCTCGCCCGGCTGACCAGTTCGTGCATCTGCTCTTTGTCAGTGACCACGATGCCGTAATTGTCCGGCTCGCCTTCGTACGGCGCGATCATGTGCGCCGTGCGCGGGCCGAGCGCGCCATCCGCGAAAATCTTCAGCCCGCCGATCCGCAACCACTCGTCGCCGAAACCCCAGCGGATGCCGAGCGCATGCGCGTGCTCGATGTACGGGTCGTTAATGTTCTTCACCACCCGCAGGCCGAGTTCCCCGCGCTCGCGCAGGAGTTGCAACGCGACGAGGCAGCTAGGATCGTCAAAGTCGTGGATGCAGGTCAACCCGGCCGCCCACGCCTGACGCTGCGCCTCGGCCATCAGGTTAGCGGTCTGCTCCGGCGTGCGCGGCGGAATCCGGTCCCACACCAGGTTCATCGCGGGCGCTTCGAACAGCAACCCGGTCAGGCGGCCGGACGCGTCGCGGTGCAGGCTGCCGCCGGGCGGATCGGGCGTGTTCGCGCTAAGCCCGGCTGCCCGCAGCGCCGCCGAGTTCACCCAGGCAGCGTGCCCACTTTTGGCCGAGAGGTAGACCGGGTGCTGCGGCGCGACGGCGTCCAGATCGGCTGCGGTCGGGAAGGACTGGTCCGCCCAGTACGCCTGAGACCACCCGTGCCCCACAATCCACTCGCCCGGCGGCGTGCGCTGGACACGCTCCGCGACCCGGCGCAGCGCCTCGTCCTTACTCGGCACCTCGAACACGTCCACATCCGCCAGGCTGTGCGCGACGCCTTCCCAGTGGATGTGCGCGTCGGTCAGGCCGGGGATGATCGGGCGGCCTTCCATGTTCTCGATGATCGTGCCCGGACTGGCCAGCGCGCGGATCTCATCGTCATCGCCAAGCGCCAGAATCCGCCCGCCGCCAATGGCGAGCGCGCGAGCGTGCGGTTGCGCGGGGTTAAGCGTAATAATGTGGGCGTTGGTGAGGATGCGCTCGATCATCGGGAGTTCTCCATCGCGTAAGTCATCTGTCGAAATGAACTGACCCGCGCGGCGCTTGCCGGGGAAACCTCACCTCTTAACCCCGGCCCTTTTCCCCTCTCCACGTGTGGAGAGGGGCCAGGGGTGAGGTTCCAATGATGGGCGGCTTACCGTTTTCCGGGCGCGCCGACCGCGGCCAATGCCTGCGCGACCTCGTCCGGCGTGGGCGCCCCGGCAAAGCCGCGCCGCGTCACCGAGTTCGCCGCCAGCCGCGCGGCGACGTCCAGCGCGCGCCACAGGTCGTCAAGCTGGTGGCGGACGATATGCAGCGCCGTCGCAAAGACGTCTCCCGCGCCGGTCGGATCGACCTGCTCCGCCGGATACGCGTCGTAATCGCGCGGCTCGCCATTGACGTAGACCGTCCCGCCCTTTTCGGCGCGGGTCATCACCATCACCGGCGCCAGCGCGGCAAACTCCGCTTCCAGGCCGGGATCGTGGCGGATGTCTTCGACGCTCAGCACGGTCAGGTCGGCGCGCGGAAGCACCTGCCCGGCCGCGCTCCAATGCACTTGGCGAACGCGCCCGTCTGCCTCGCGCTCGCGCATCCAGCCCTGTGGCGTGACGCACAGCGGCGTATCGGCGAACACGTCCGCGAAGGCGGGATCGACCTCATACGCGACCGGCGCGAAGTGCACCTGCCGCGCGTTGCGCCACGCGGGTGGCAGCATCGACACTTCGAGCGTCCGCGCGCGGTGATACATATACTGCACGCGGCCGTCCGGCGTGTAGATGTTCTCAAACGTGGTAGTGTGCTCGGCAGGGATGTTGACGAC
>CBINGT010000538.1:0-2487 GCA_966250245.1 uncultured Anaerolineae bacterium | reverse complement strand
CAAGCACGCGAACCGTGCCCGTTTCCGGCCGCAGCAATCCGACGATCGAGCGGATCAGCGTCGTCTTGCCCGCGCCATTGGGGCCGAGCAACCCATACGTGATGCCGCGCTCCACCTGAAGCGAAAGGCCGCGAAGGGCATGGACGTGCCCAAAATGCTTGTGCAAATCGCGCACTTCGACCGCGTAATCGCTCACGACTCCATCCCTTCCCCGGCGGCATCATCTCGCGCCAGGCCGTGCAGCACCACGTCGATGAACAGGTCCGCCCATTCCTTGCGCGACAGCGCATTCAAGACGGTGTGCGGCACGATTTGCTCGGTCAGCACAAAGCCGAGCGTCACGCTGGCAAGCAACCGCGCCAACACCATATCGGGCACCGGCCTGCCGCCCGGCAGCGCCTGCGCGCGCCGGATGAGCATTAACAGCGACGGGAAAACCTGCTCAAACACGCGCGTCACATTTCGACCCTCGAACTCGCGGAAGTCGATCTGCGCGAGTTGCAGGAAGTCATAGTGACGCGGCATGACGTCGAACACCGCACGCAACACCCCGTCGACGAACTCCGCCAGGGTCGCGGCACCCTCGACCGCGCTGCTCACCGTCTCGACCAGCACGCCGTACGGATTACGTTCCTCGATCAGCGCGCGGAAGATCGCCTCTTTTGTCGGGAAGTGGTTGTACAACCCGGCAACCGCGCGCCCGCCAGACGCCTCGGCAATCGCGCGCATGCTCGTGCCGTGATACCCGTTCGCGAGAAAGAGGGCTTTCGCCGCTTCGAGAATTTCCGCCCGCGCCTGCTCGCCCCTGCTCACCGGCTGGCTCATGTGTTGCTCCATTAAATGAACGAACGTTCATACACCAGTATACGACTGTTCCGCTAGCTGTCAAGCGGGGAATCAAAAAGCCGCCCCCGCCCCGCATGGGACGACGGCGGCTTGGTTATCACATCGGGAGAGTTAGCCGTTCACCGCCTGGGGGTGATCGACGCGTACCAGGTCCAGCGCCGCCGCGCGGGCGTTCGCCTCGACCTGCGCGACCGACTTCATGCCGGGGATGACGCACGTCACCGCCGGGTGCATCAGGCACCACGCCAGCGCCCACGCCGCCATGTCGACGCCGGGCGGCACTTCCATCTCGCGGATGCGCTCCACCTCGATCAGATCGCGCTGCAACCGCTCCTGCTGCCTGAGCGAGCGCACGTCGTTCTCATTGGTGAAGCGGTCGCCCGGCTTGTACTTGCCGCTCAGCAAGCCGCTCGCCAGCGGCACGCGCGCCAGCACGCCGAGGTCGTCTTCCTGGCAGGCGGGCAGCACATCCTTCTCCGGCGTGCGGTCGAGCCGGTTGTACACCACCTGGATCGCTCCCGCGCCTACCTCCCGCGCGCGGCGCGTCTGGTAGAGGTTGCTGTTCGGGCTGATCGACAGGCCGAGGTGGCGGATCTTCCCGGCCTGGACCTGCTCGTTCAGCATCTCCCACAGTTCCGGCTGGTCGAACGCCTCATCCGGGCCAGAGTGGAACTGGTACAGGTCGACGTAATCGGTTTGCAGCGCGCGCAGCGAGTCTTCAAGCTGCTGGCGAACGTCCTCGGGCGACCAGCGATCGTCGCGGTCGAAACGGCCTTTGAAGTGGTGCCCGAACTTCGTCGCGATAATCCACTGATCGCGCTGGCCCTTGATCGCCGCGCCGATCAGGCGCTCGGAGAGGTGATCGCCGTAGCATTCTGCCGTGTCGATCAGGTTGATCCCCAGCTCCTGCGCCCGGCTCAGGATGCGATTGACGGCTGCCTGGTCAAAGTCCATGCCCCACTCGCCGCCGAACTGCCACGCGCCGACGCCGATCACTGAGACTTCCAGCTCCGTGCGCCCCAAACGACGATATTTCATGGTGCTTCTGTCTCCTTTATTTGAGCGGTCAGCCGTTGGCGATTAGCGATTAGCACAGGCCAGAGTAGCTAACGGCGCCGCTCGCTCCGCAAAACTCTCTACAATAGGTATTTTAAATGAATCGATCTGTCGCGGGCGGCCAGCCAAAGGGGAGCCAGCTAACCGCCCGCGCTAATCGCTAATCGTGAGTTCTGAATGTTTCCACCAGGAACGGCTCGCCCGTTACGGTGAACTGCCCGGTGACGACCGACGTGGTCGGCGCGTCCGCCCCGCCGCCTGCGCCCGGCTGCTTGCCGCCAACCGCGACCTCGAACACGCCCGGTTCGACCACACGCCGACCGTCGTCCAGGAAGACCGCCAACTGATCCGGCGCCAGCGTGAACGTGATCGTCCGCGACTCGCCGGGACGCAGGTGCACGCGCAGGAATCCGCCCAACTGTCGCACCGGCACCGGAACCGACGCTTCCCGGTCAGTCACGTAAAGCTGCACAACCTCGTCGCCCTCGCGCTCGCCGGCGTTCGTCACCGTCGCCGTGATGCTGACCGGCTGCCCGGCAGACGCTTCACCCGGCGCGATCGTCAGGTCGCTGTACTCGAAGCGGG
>CBINGT010000537.1:0-2492 GCA_966250245.1 uncultured Anaerolineae bacterium | reverse complement strand
GGGTATTCACGTCTACTCGCCGGATGGCGCGTATGCAGGGCTGCTCGGCGACGCCAATTCGCCGTATTATTTCGCGGATGTGGCGGTCGCGCCGGACGGATCGCTGTGGGGCGTGGACTTCGGCGGGACAGTGACGCACGTCTCCACCGAAGACGGCTCGACGATTGCGTCCTTCTCGGTAACGGACCAGGCCGGGATCGCGATCGGATTCAACGTGCAGATCGGGGCAGGCCCGGACGGTAACATTTACCTGCTGACGCCGATCGCCGGAGCTACGGAGAACGAGCAGGTCGGGCAGGTGGTCGTGCTGGACGCGTCGGGACAAGTCCTGCGCCAGTTCGAGATCGGGCGCGCCGAATTCTACTACGACGCGACGATGACCTTCGGACCGGATGGCAACCTGTACGCCGTCGAGATCGGCGGGAACCAGGGCGTGCGCGTGTTCGACTCGCAGGGGAACCTGCTGCGCGAGGGCATCGGCGCGGCGATCCTGTTCGTGAGTCCGGGCGCGCTGGCGGTCGGGCCGGACGGCTCGATCTACGCGGGCGCGGCGGCAACCGGCGCGCTCTACCACTTCGCGCCGGACGGCACGCTGCTGGGGCGCTTCGGGCAATCACAGTTTGAGCTGTTCGCGCCGGAAACACAGACGCAGGATTACCCGCCATTTGAGCCGGGCGTGTTCTTCGAGATCGCCGGGCTGGCGGTGCTCAGCGACGGGGATGTCGTCGTGGCAGACAGCAACCCGACCTACGCGCAACTGGTGCGCGTCAGCTTCGACTGAGCTACAGCACGCGCCCATTTTCAAGAGCCGCCCGCGGGCGGCTCTGCTGTGCGCGGTGCAGCGTGTGGGATGTATTGGCTTTCTCTCTTTAGAAGGGTCGTATTCACCGATGGCACTAACCTCTCACTCTGATTTGAACCTCGAAACCGTACTCGAAACGGCGGAAGCGATCACGCGGCAAGCGGGCGAGATCCTACGTCTGCACTACGAGCGCGCCCGCGAGTCGATGCAGAAAAGCACCGAAATCGACCTCGTGACTGCGGCGGATAAGGAAACCGAGGCGTTCATCGTCGAGGCGCTGCTCGCGGCGTTCCCCGGCACGCACATCGTCGGCGAGGAAGGCGGCGGCTACGGAGAGGCGGCCGATCGCACACCGTATCACTGGTATGTGGATCCGCTCGACGGCACGGTCAATTTTGCCCACCGGATGCCGTTCTTCTCGGTCAGCCTAGCGCTATCCGGGCCGGACCTCAACCCGCTGCTAGGGCTGGTGTTCGACCCGCTGCACAACGAGATGTTCAAGGGTCTGCGCGGGCGCGGCGCGTACCTCAACGGGCGGCGCATTCACGTCACCCAGGAATCGGCGCTGGAACGGGCGATGCTGGTCACCGGCTTCCCGTACGATCGCTGGACCAACCCGGACAACAATTACGACCAGTTCGGGCACGTCCTGCGGCGCGCGCAGGCGGTCCGCTGCGTGGGGTCGGCGGCGCTCGACCTGTGCTATGTGGCGGTCGGCCGCTACGAAGGGTATTGGGAGAGCGGGCCGAACCCGTGGGACGTGCAGGCCGGGATCTTGTTTGTGGAAGAAGCGGGCGGGCGTATTTCCGACTACCAGGGCGAGCGATCGCTCCAGGCGCTGCAAGGGCACCAGATCGTCGCCAGCAACGGGCTGGTGCACGATCAGATGGTCGCCGTGCTGATGCAGGGCGAAGCCGCGCCACGCCCCAGCGTCGGATAGCCTCACCACCATCGTTCTCGTCGTCTCTGTTCGGGCACCATCCAGTTAAGGAGCGCTTTTTATGAAAAATAGAAGACGTTTGATCCCGCTGCTCGCCGTCATCGCCCTGGCCGCCGCCGTGCTGGCGCCCGGTCTGGCCGCCGCGCAGAGCGAAAACCCGATGAACCGGCCAGTCCAGATGCTGACGGTCGAAGTGCTCTCCGAGCGCAGGCACGACCCGAACGCCTTTACTCAGGGGCTGTTCCTGCACGACGGGCTGTTCTACGAGAGCACCGGGCGCTATGGCGAATCGACGGTGCGCGCAGTCGATCCGGAAACGGGCGAAGTGCAGCGGCAAGTTGAGGTGCCCGAGCAGTATTTTGGCGAAGGGCTGGCGCTGGTGGGCGATCGCCTGATCCAGTTGACGTGGAAGGAAAGCACCGCGCTGGTTTATGACCTCGAAACCTTCGAGCAGGTCGACACGTTCGAGTACGAGGGCGAGGGCTGGGGCCTGTGCTATGACGGCGAGTGGCTGTATATGACCGACGGCACGCCGTTCATCGACCTGCGCGATCCGGAGACGTTCGAGCTTGTCTTCAGCGGCGTGGTAACGTTGCAGGGCCAGCCGGTCCCCAACCTGAACGAGCTGGAGTGCGTCGGCGATACGCTCTACGCGAACGTCTGGCAGACCGACTACATTTTGCAGATCGACAAGTCAAACGGCGTGGTCACCGGCGTGATCGACGCGAGCGGCCTGCTGACGCCGGAAGA
>CBINGT010000536.1:0-2495 GCA_966250245.1 uncultured Anaerolineae bacterium | reverse complement strand
CTCGTCGCGCTCGACCTGGTGTCGGATGCGGCGCGCCCCGTGCCAGAGCAGCTTCGCTATCCGCTTGCGGCGGAATGGGCGCCGGGCGGTCAGTGGCTGGCGACCGTCCTCAGTGAGAAGCGTGACGGTGCAGGGTTGATCCTCTACGCGCCGGACGAAGCGCGGATCGTCCCGATTCCGCTGCCGGAAGGAGCCATCGAAAAATCGGTGACGTGGGCCGGGCCAGAGCATCTATTTGTCCTGCGCCAACCCGAAGACGGCGACACGCTGGAGTTGTGGCTGATGTCAATTGCCGGGAAGCACAAGCCGCAACGCATCCTCGCCAACGTCCCCGCGCCAGACACCACATCCGCTGGCTGGCAGTGGCAGGACGCGATCGCCACGCTCGCGGTGAATTCCTGACTCAGTCGATAATCACCTGCTCGCGGATCGCCTCGAGCTTGGCCGGGCCCAGCCCTGGCACCGCGTCGAGGTCCTCGAACTGCTTGAACGGCCCGTAACGCGTCCGGTGCTCGATGATCGCCTGTGCCAGCGCCGGGCCGATTCCCGGAAGCGTCACCAACTCCTCGGCGGATGCGTCGTTGATATGAATCAGCGGCGGATGGTTCGGTGTGGGCGTCGGCAGGTTGTCGTCCAGCGCAGAGGGCACGTGGACGAGGTCGCCATCGTTCAGCCGAGCGCTCAGGTTCAGCGCCTGCGCGTCCGCATCGTCCGCCAGGCCGCCCGCAGCGTCGATCGCGTCGCTCACCCGGCTGCCCGCCGCCAGCGTGACCATGCGCCCCGGCTGCCTGACCGCGCCCGTCACATAGACCACCAGCATTCCGGGCGTCGGGGTGACAACGTGCACCGTCACACGCACCTGCCCCGGCTGCGCGCGGAGCGTCGGCACATGAATCTGATCGCCATCCGCCAGCCGCTGCGCGAGGTTGACCAGATCGAGATTTGCGTCAATGCGGGAGCCGCCCGCCGCGTTGAGCGCATCGATCACGCGGCTGCCATAATCGAGCGTGACGAGCACATTGGGGCGCTCCACCGCGCCGGTGATGTACACGAGGAATGGCCCCGGCGTCGGCGTCGCAGATGGAATCGGGGTAGCTGAGGGGACGGCGGTCGGCTCCGGCGGGATGATCGCGATCGACGCGGGCTCCGGACGGCTGGCGAGCAACGCGAACACGCCCGCTCCGATCGCCAGCGCCAGGACGCTGTAGACAATCAGACGGTAGCGCGCCAGCAACGGTGACGATGCAGAGTCATCGTCCATCAGCGACCGCCATCAATAGCCGGAGTCTGGCACCGCGCCGACCTTCTGGCCGAGCGCCTGCTCGACAATCCGCACGCCCGCGCTTGCGCCGATCCGCGTCGCGCCTGCAGCGACCAGCGCCTGCACGTCCTCGTAGGTTCGCACGCCGCCCGACGCCTTGACGCCCATCTCCGGCCCGACCGCCTGCCGCATCAGCGCGATATCGGCAACAGTCGCGCCGCCCGGCCCGAAGCCGGTAGACGTCTTGACGAAGTCCGCGCCCGCCCGTTTTGCTATCTGGCTGGCCGTGACGATCTCGTCGGGAGTCAGCAGCCCGGTTTCGAGGATAACTTTGCACCGCGCGCCGCGCTCGTGCGCCACATCCACCACCGCGCGGATATCCCGCTCCACCAGATCATGATCGCCGGACTTGAGCGCGCCGACGTTCATCACCATATCGACCTCTTTGGCGCCGTCCGCGATCGCTCGCTCGGCCTCGAACGCTTTGACCTCGGGCGTCGTCGCGCCAAGCGGGAACCCGACCACCGTGCAAACCAGCACGTCCGGCGTCTCGGCCAGCAGATCCGCACACAGCGCCACCCAGGTCGGATTGACGCACACCGACCGGAAGCGGTAGCGCCGCGCCTCGGCGCACAATTGCTCGATCTGTGCGCGCGTCGCGTCCGGCTTCAGCAGCGTGTGATCGATGATCCGCGCGACATCGTGCGTGCGCGGCTCGGAAATTTCACCCATACCTGTACCCTTTGGTTAGTCGCTATCCCGCACCAGGGAGCACAAATCCGAACGTGCTGCCCTTGTCGCGCTCGCTAGTGAAGAAGAACTCGCCGTGCATCAGTTCGATCAGCCCGATCGCGATCGGCAGCCCCAGGCCGTGCCCCTTCACCTCGCGGACGCGCTCGTCCTCAGAGCGCCAGAACCGCTCACCCACGTGAGCCAGTTCGTCCGGCGCCATGCCGATCCCGTTGTCGATGACGGATACCTTCAGCCGCCCGCCGTTGACCGCCTCGGCCTTGACCGTGATCTCCCCGCCTTCCGGGGTGTACTGGATCGCGTTGGTGACCAGCTTGCGCAGGGCCTGCGCCAGACGCTCGCCGTCCACGTTGAGCAGCGGCAAGCCGTTCGGCGTCTCGAAGGTCAGCGTTTGCTCGCGCGCAGCGGCCAGCTCGGCGACGTCCTTCTCGACTTTCTGCGCGATGTTCTTGTAGGTCTCCAGCTTCGGGTCGAGCTTGATCCG
>CBINGT010000535.1:0-2503 GCA_966250245.1 uncultured Anaerolineae bacterium | reverse complement strand
CCCCTAAGCTTGTGAAATGAACTGGCAAACGTGGCGCTCGCCGGACAAACCTCACCCCTTAACCCCCGGCCTTTTTCCCAGGGGTGAGGTTCCGCGCGCTGGCCGCATAAGCTAATGCTTTCAAAAAACTACCGCATAACTCTCCACTATTCTCTCTGGAACGCTGCTGCCTGCGCAAGTGACCCTCGTCCCCCTCGCGACGGGATTATGGCGCGTACAGCCCGCCGGTCTGTTCCAGCCAGTCCGCGATCTGCTCGACGGCGCGCGGCACGTCGTTGTCGGAGATGTCCAGCCGCAGGGTGGGCAGGCGGGACTCGCTCACCAGCCGGTCCATGAGCGCCTGCTCCTCGACAAAGGCGTTCAGATCGTCGTACTGGCGCGGATTGCCGGACACTTTCAGCCGCTCCGCTCGCGCCGACTCGAACGACTCCGCCGAGCGCGTGACGTACACCAGCCGGAAGCCGAGCGGGACGAGCCGCTGCTCCAGCCACGTGAAGTCGTAATCCTTGCCGCGCTCCCGAAGCTGGACGGCGCGCGTCGAGATGTGGAAGCGGTCCACGATCCACGAGTAATAACGTTGTAGCTCGAACAGCCGCGCCCACGTGTGGTACGTTTCCATGGCGAGGGCTTCTTCTTCCGGCGCAAAGTTGATCAGCCCGCGCCCCCACGGAAAATTGGTGAACGCGCACCATTCTGCCGAGATCAGCGGCGAGTGATAGCGATATTTGCGCGGTCCGACGATGCGTGGATGTTCGTTGAGCGCAAACGCGATGTCGGTCTTAAACGTCAGGCGCGTGCCTTCGAGGATGACTTTCGGGCAGAGTTTGCTTCCCACAAGCGGCGTCCTTTCGCGGCGCTCAACGGACGGTCAGCGTGCCGGCGGTCGCGTAGTCCGCACCATCGCCGGTCGGCAGAATCGCCTGATCCCAGTAGGTGTAGAGCTTCACGCCGACCGTGTAATCGCCGGGCGGCAGATCGGCGGGCAGGGCGAGCGGGTGCGCGTCGAACACCGGCTCGCCGGGCGACCATGCGCTGGTTGGCGCGCGGCCCTGCGCCGGGAAGCTGTCGTGCTGCGTGCGGAGCGCCCCGGTGCTGTCCAGCAGGAAGACCGACACGCTGTAATCGACCGGCAGCGGCGCGTCGGTCTGCCACCACAGCAGGATGGGCACGGTTTCGCCCGGCGCTGCTTCAGCGGGAACGTCCACCCGCTGCAGCGCGATTGCATCGCCGTAGCGCGCAACCGGCTCGCCGGACGCAGCGCGGTCGTAGCGATAGGCGTAGATCGGGCTGCCCTGATGCGCGTATTCGAGCGTGGCAGTGCGCACGAACCCTTCCTGCGCCAGCAGGTCGAGTGTGTCGTGTTTCTTCGCCTCGTCGCCCCAGTAGGCGATCCACAGCCCGTCCGTCTGGTCGAGCACGGCCTTCAGGTGCGGCAAAAAGAGCGTATCGTAGCGGTGGCGATAGTCGAACAGCGAGATCGGCGGCTGGACGGTAGGCTCGCCAGGGAGCTCATGCACGGCGGCGTGCGGATCGGCGTCCGGCAGCGCCAGCAGCAGGTGATACCACAGCGCGGCGTGCGCGCCTTCGACGTCGAGCAACACCGGCTCGCCCGCCGGACGCTGGAGCGCGATGTCTTCCGCCATCTGGCGCCAGGGCGGCTTGACGTAGTACGAGCTGGTGACGAGCAGCCCGTTGACCGTGATCAGCATCACCAGGAAGACACGCCCGAAACGCTCGAACGCGGTCAGCCCGAAGCCGACCAGCAGCGCGATCGCGGGCAGGATGACCGACAGGTTGCGGTCGGTCAGCAACGGATAGCGCCGGTGTAATGCGACGGTGAACACGATCGGCGCGGCGAACCACAGCACGACCAGCAGTGTGTGCGAGAGCCGCTTCCCGCGTGGCAGGCAATCCATCGGTCCGGGCGTGCAGCGCAGAGGCGCAAGCCAGCCCGCCAGCATCAGCAGGCCGTAGAGCGCGATCGGGCTGCCGAGCGACTCGCTGGCGAGGTATGCGAGCGTCGCGCGGTTGAAGGGCATCCCCCGGATGGTCAGCACTTCGGCGTCGACCGGCGTATTCAGGAACTGGTAAGCGGCAACAGCCATCCACGGCACGAACGCCAGCACAATCAGCGCGTTCAGCGCCAGGAAGCGCCGCCAGCGGGCGCGACCGCGCAGCGTGACCAGGGCGTGCAGCGCGCACGCGAGGGTGATCATCCCGGCGTAGTAGTGCAGGTGCACGCCGATCACGCTCGCCGCGACGAAGCCGAATCCGGCGCCGCGCCGCCCTTCGCGCCAGCGCAGATAAAACAGCGCGACCACCATCATCATGAAGAACGTGATCGGATAGCCGCGCACTTCTTGCGTCAGGACGACGTGCTTATCCATCAGCGCGAACGCCAGCGCCGCGCCCACGCCCGCCAGCGGCATGAACAGCCGCGCGCCGAGGCGATAGAGCAGGGCGACGCTCGCGATTGAAAACAGCACCGTCAGCCAGCGCAGCC
>CBINGT010000534.1:0-2523 GCA_966250245.1 uncultured Anaerolineae bacterium | reverse complement strand
AACGAGCCTTGCAGGTAGAAGCCGATCAGGTTGTCGCCGAGGATCGCCTGCACGCCTGCGGTTAGCTCGCGCAGCATGGCGTTCAGGTCCTCGTATGGTGTCGGAAACGGCTCGCTCACGCCTCACCACTGCACATGAACGGGAGTGCCGATCTCGGCCCAGTTAAAGAACCACTCCGCTTCGGGCGTGGGCAGGTTGACGCAGCCATGCGACATCGGCTGTCCGAAGTTGCTGTGCCAGTAAGTGCCGTGCAGCCCGTAGCTCTGGTAGAAGTACATCACATACGGCACGTCGGGCAGATAGTAACCAGGGCCGGACATCGGCGCGCTGACGTGCTTGCGATAAATCTTAAAGTCGCCGCGGACGGTCGGCGTGGCGGGCAGCCCCGTTGAGGACAGCGTCGCGCGCAGCAACGTGCCGTTCTCGTACGCGTACGTCATCTGATCGCTCAGGTCCACCACGATCTGCTTGCCGGTGGTGATGGTAGGCGGCGGCGCCGTGTACGACGGGGTGTAGCTGCCCGCCGGATCGTTGGCGGCCGGGATGATCAGCGTCTGGCCGGAGTAAATGCGGTTCGGATCAGCCAGGTTATTCGCGTTGGCGACGGTCGTCCACGTCAGGCCGTAACGCTGCGCGATTGCGGCGAGGTGCTCGCCCGGCTGGACGATATGCGTGCGCTGCGCGCCGGTTGCAGCGGGCGCCGGATTGGCGGCGGCGATGGCGGTCGTTACGGGAGCCGTCGCGCCGGGGATGAAAATCTGCTGTCCGGCAAAAATGCGGTTAGCGTTCACGATCCCGTTTGCCGCGACGAGGTCCGGCCACGAGACGCCATACGCCTGTGCGATCTTCCCCAGGGTTTCGCCAAGTTGGACGGTGTGATAGACGCCGCTCGTGCTGGTGACCGGCGCGGGATTGACCGGCGCAGGCTCCGCAGGCGGGTAATAAGGTGCGGCGGGCGGATTAATGGGCCCGGCGGATGGATCGGGAATGATCAACACCTGCCCGGCGTAGATGCGCGCCGGATCGACAATGCCGTTGGCGACGGCCAGATCCCCGACGGTCAGGTTATAGCGTAGGGCGATGCGAAAGAGGTTCTCGCCAGCCTGGACGGTATGCGTGCCGCCCCCCTGAGCGAAGGCGCGGTCGGGTGCGGCCAGCAGCGCCGCGGCGAGCAACAGCGACACAAACAATATGCCGGCGAGCCGGACCGGCGCCTGGACCGTGGCTCGTGTCTTCATAATTTTGTCCCCCTCGAAGGCTGTTGCGTTGTCGCTCCGCCCCCAACCTGTGCGCTCAGTGTACAGGAAATCAGATCGGCATGCAAACGGGTTTCAAACCATTGGGATGAGCGGTTTATTTCGTGTAGTCATGTGCGGACCAACCGCTGGCGGACGAGCCTTCCCAGCGCGCTCGCGTTCCGCCACACCGCCGGGGGATGCCATACGAGGATCGCTCCCGCGTAAACCGCCGCCGCGATCAACACGCTCAGCGCGAGGGCTGGCCCGTCCGCCAGCGGGTCGATCGTGCTCAACGCGCGAAAGGCGAGCGCGCCAGCCAGCGCGGCGAGCGCCGTTCCCCCGGCGGCAGGCGCCAGCGCCGCCAGCCAGTCCCGCAGGGGCAGGGCGACCGTGCGCGAGAGCAGCCACCACGAGACGGGGTGCAGGAGCCAGCCGGTCAACACGTAGAAGAATGCGACGCCCTCAACTCCCCAGCGCAGCCCGATCCAGAACGCGACCAGATAGCAGGGCGTGCTGGCAAGTGCCAGCATCAGGTGCAGGTGCGGACGTCCCACCGCGCGATATACCACGCCGTTGAGCATCATGGTCGCGTCGCGCAGCCCGCCGATCGCCAGAATCTGCACAGCCAGCACGATCGGCTGCCAGCGCGCGCCCAGCAGCCACGGCACGACCGGCGGCGCGGCCATCGCGATCAGCGTCAGGGTGGGGAAGGCGAACAGCGCCGAAAGCTGCAAGCCTTCCAGCAGGATAGCGCGCAGGCGGGGCGGATCGGCCTGGAAGCGCGCAAGCACCGGATAGAACACCACCGCCACTCCGCCCAACACGTCGCGCACCGGCCACGCCATGACGCTGTATGCCAGGGCGTAGTAGCCGAGCGCCTGCGCGCCGAGCCGGTAGCCGATCAGTTGATCGTCGGCGTTGGCGGTGAGATACGCCAGCACAGTGAACGCAGATACGCTTGGCGCGAACGCCCACAGCTCGCGCAACGCGGCGCGCGTCGGGCGACCGGGCCGCCACCCCGCGATGCGTGCGATCAGCAGCGTGCCCGTGAGGTGCAGCGCGGCGGTCTGTGCGACGAGGCTCCACGCTCCGGCGCCAAGCGCGGCGAGCGCGATCGCGAGTCCGCCGCCGATCACCATGCCGAGGATGCGGATCAATGTCGGCGTGCGGAAGTCCAGCCGCCGGGCGAGCACGGCGCGGGCGGGCATGCTCAGCGCGCGGACGAACGCCGCCAGCGCGACCGCGACCAGCAACGGCGCGAGGCGTGGCTGCTCGAACCAGCCCG
>CBINGT010000533.1:0-2526 GCA_966250245.1 uncultured Anaerolineae bacterium | reverse complement strand
CGAGGCCCATCCGCTCCTGGCAGAAGAACACCGGCCCTGGCGACTCCAGCCGGATCAGAATCCCGATCAGCACCAGCAGCGGGCTCAGCAGCACCAGCCCGATAAACGAGCCGACGATGTCCATCCCGCGCTTGAGGCTCAGCTTCCAGCCGCGCAGCGCCACGTCGCGGACCGACAGCATCGGCATGCCGTTCAGCTCGTCAACCGTCAGGCCGCCCGCAATATACGCGAAAATGTCTGGATAGACCTTGATGTTCACGCGGCCGCGCTGGCACTTCGACACCAACTGCACCAGCTCCCGGCGCGAGGCTTCGGGCAGCGCGATAATCACCTCGTCCACGTCGTATTCGTCGATCAGCTCCGGCAGGTCGTCGGTCGTGCCGATGATTGGCACGTCGCCCACCTGGCCGTCCGCCGAACCGTTGATCGCGCCGACGATGTTGTAGCCGAGATGGGGCGACCAGCGGATCCGGTTGGTGATCGCGCGCGCCGCATCCCCCGCCCCGATGATCAGGACGTTATCGCGCGCCAGGCCCCAGTCGCGCAGGCGGATGATGAACTGGCGGTGCGCTTCGCGGCCGAGGATCGTCAGCGCGATGCCGAACACCCAGGCGTAAATGATCACGCCGCGCGGATAGTCCAGTTCGAGCGCGCTGTTTTTGAACGCCAGCGTTTCAAACGCGATCGCCAGGAACGTGCCGATCGACACGTTCTGCGCGACGGCGTAGCCCTCGTCAATCCGGCTCACGCCGCGCCGCATGTGATACATTCGCGCCATGTAGAAGACAAGCAGGATCGTCAGCACATGCACGATCAACATCGGCACGTAGCTGGAAAACGGCGGGGGATTGACCGGCAGCGCGGGCAGCGGCAGGCGCGCGCGGGCGATGTAGCCCAGCACAAAGCCGACCGTCAGCATCACGGCGTCGCTGAACAGCAACCCCAGGTGCAGCAGGCCGCGCAGGCGGCGGTCGAGCGACGCGCTCAGGCGGACGCGGCGGGAGTCGGATGCCGCAGCTCGTGCCACAGCGGGCGGCCGCCCATCAGCACCAGACCCGTCAGGATCAGGCTGTGGAGCCACCAGGGCGTCGTCGAGCGATAATGCTTCCGGTAGAAGATCATCATCGCCCGGTAAAACTCCGCCTTGGCCCGGCGTGATTGGCGGCTCGCCGCGCGCTTCACGTGCTTGACCGTCACGCGCGGGTTGTACTTCACCGTCCATCCGGCTTGCTTGATGCGGAAAGCCCAATCCAGGTCTTCTCCATACATGAAAAACGTTTCGTCGAACAGGCCAACGCGCTGAATCGCCGCGCGCCGCACCATCATGAACGCGCCCACCACCGAGTCTACCTCGGTTTCCACGTCGGGGTCGAGGTAGGTCAGATTATAGCGGCCAAACCGCTTGCTGCGCGGAAACAGCTTCGACAGCCCGACCATCCGGTAAAAGCTGACCTCGGGCGTCGGGAAGCTGCGACGGCACGCCAGGTCCAGCGAACCATCCGGCAGCACCAGCTTCGGACCGGCCGCGCCCACACACGGATCGGCGTCCATATACGCCACCATGTCGCGCAGCGCGTCCGGCGGCAAGACGGTGTCCGGATTGAGCGCCAGGGCGTAGCGCGGCGCCTCGTCGGAGCCGCGCCGCTCGAAGCCGAGCAGCCGCAGGCCCTGGTTGTTCGCCGCCGGATAGCCGCGATTGTCCGCGTTGGCGATCAGCGCCACATCCGGAAACTCGGCGCGCACCATCTCGGCGCTGCCATCGTTCGACGCATTGTCCACCACCACCACACGGTACGAGACGCCTTCCGACTGCTCGATCGATCGCAAACAGTCACGCAACAGATCGCGCGTGTTCCAGTTGACGATCACAATGCCTAGATCGAGCATGGACGATTTTGTCTCCCCGTGTGCTGCCATTCTACCGGGCCGGACCGCTTCGATCAACCGCGCGGCCCGGCCCATCACCTTTCAGCGTACCAGATTTCGCGTGCGCCCGGCTGACCGGCGCGGCACGCTTGCCCCACGCGCGCCTAACGTCCGAGCGCGGCGCGCACCGTAGGGAACGTGCGCGTCCACGCCGAGATAATCCGCGAGTGCTTGCTCCGCTTGGGGGGCTCCAGCATGGCGATCTGCACGTAGCCGCGCGCGTCCAGCCGCTCGAAAACGAACGTCGTGCCGTCGTGCGCGCCTTCCGGATAGTAATCGCCCAGCGTCTCGACCGCCAGCGGCTCCAGCGCCGCCAGAAACTGATCGAGTTTGGCGGCAGCCAGCGGCTGAGGCTCACCCCGGGCTAACGGCGCGCGGAACGGGCACCCAACGCACGACACCAGCATCGCCAAGCCGTTGCGCTCCAGCAGCACGAAGCGATCCTGCGCCGCCCGGAAAGGCGTCACGACCGAGAGGATATGCAGCCGCGTGGCGTGCTGTTCCTTCGCAAACTTGCGGACTTCCGTCTCGCGTTCGTCAGGCATGGTTCATCCTATCTGTGCCACTATTCTGTGGCGGTTGGCAGGGTCAGCAGCGGCT
>CBINGT010000532.1:0-2532 GCA_966250245.1 uncultured Anaerolineae bacterium | reverse complement strand
TGTAGTTCACCGTTTGAAAGAACTCGATATGCCCTAAAATCTCGTCTGCGTCGTCTACAATCAGGAGCATCCCCTCGCGATCTTCCCAAAAGCCCGTCTCCGCAAACTGGCGGCGGAACACCGGCTCGGCCATGACGCCGATTGGGAAGTAGTCGCCCCGGTTCGCGATATCCTGGTGAAACTCGTACAGGCGGTCGAGGTCGCTTTCGCGCACCGTCCGCAAGCGGATAACATTTCCTCGCAGCATGGCCGTTCCCCTTTTTGAGCGTGCGATCGGGTCGTTTCCTTCCTAAATATGAATGAGATTTGCCAGCCAGATGTCACGCGAGAATAACGGCCCCGCCCGCGCCCCCCAAACGGCGCTTCTACTCTAGCCGACCGCCGCTTTTAGCAGTTTGGTGGGATTTTCTCTGCATAATACGCTGTGCTATACTGTCGCTATGAGTCACGCCGAGCCGCTGGACGATTTCGCCCGCTGGGCCGACCGCCTGGACCGCTGGTCGGCACGGCTGCGCGCGCGGCGCCTGGACGGAATCGCGGGCGCGCTGCTGGACGCGATCGAGCCGCTCGGTCCGTTTGGCGCACAGATGTTATGGGTCGCGCAACCGGCGCTGGGGCTGCTTGCTCCCCGCGACGAGGTCGCCAGCCTGGCGCGCCTGCTCGAAGCGCCGGGCGGGGTCGCCTGGCTGCGGGACCGGCTGGTCGGTGTGGGGGCCGACGACGAAGAGAGCCATCATGACTGACAGCGAGCTGATCATCAGTCTGCTCACGATCGCTTTTTCCGCAACCCTCATCGGGGCGGTGATCGCGCGGCGCGTCCCGGTGCGGCTGCGGCGCATTCCGGCCTATGATGCGATGCCCGAGATCGCGGCAGATGCGGTCGAAAGCGGGCATCGCGTTCATTTTTCGCTTGGCAGCAGCGCGGTCGGAGAGCAAAGCACGATAAGCGCGCTGACGTCGAGCGAGGTGGTCTACCAGCTTGCGGACCGGCTGGCGATCAGCCCGCACCCGCCGCTGGTCACGCTCAGCCACCCGGCGACGCTGCCGCTGGCGCAGGACACGCTGCGCCGGGCGTATGAAGCGCGCCTGCGGGCGGAAGCGTTCCGCACCACGCAGGCGGCGTGGTATCCGCTCGGGATGCGATCGCTGGCGTTTGCGGCCGGGGCGGCAGCGCACAGCGCGGACATTGACGCCGCCAGCAGCGTCCTGCTCGGGCGCTTCGGTACCGAGCTGGCATTCTTCGGCGAAAACGCCGTGCGGCACGATCAGGTTTTCGTCGCGCACAGCGACAACCCCAGCGGTCAGGCCGTCGCGTATGCACAGTCCGA
Source organism: uncultured Anaerolineae bacterium (assembly GCA_966250245.1). Classification (GTDB taxonomy): domain Bacteria; phylum Chloroflexota; class Anaerolineae; order Aggregatilineales; family Aggregatilineaceae; genus DYGX01. The sequence goes on along the minus strand of CBINGT010000532.1, from coordinate 1,204 downwards.
AACACCGCTACTCGGAGAAGAACTTTACGCCGGTCCGGCGTATCTATCGCGGCGCCCGCTCCATCTGGGGACGGCTGTGGCGATGGATGTGCTGCGCTGGACCGTGATTATGGCGATACTGTTTACCGCGCTTCAGGCCGCGCTCTAAGCCGGACGAGGCGCGCTTCTGGCGCCCGGCAAGGCTTCTGATCCGCCGGGCCACATCACGCAGCAGGGGGAACCGCGTGAGACGCCATCGTTTGCTGAATGTGCTCGCCACTGCCACCGCCATGATCGCCGGGATCGTCATGCTCGCCGGGCTGCTCAGCGACCCTGGCTCGGACTGGCGCACGCTGTCTGCGCTGGTGCTGCGGCTCGTCGCAGTCACGATCGCGATCACCGTGCTGATCGGCATCCTGAACCTGCTCGGCGTGCATCTCGGACGCTTCGTGCGAGCGGAGCGCGGCTGGCCGTACAGCGTGGTGATCCTGCTGGTCGCGGTGGGGGTGATCGTGCTACGCATTCTGGACCGCGCGGAGATCTGGTCCGGCGCGCTCGAAGGCGAGCAGCTTAGCCCGCGCGTGTTCGAGGCCGTGCAGGTGAGCATTGAATCCGCGCTGGCCGCGCTGGTGGTGTTCTTTCTCGTTTTTGCCGCTGCCCGGCTGATGCGCCGCAGCGTCAGCGTGTGGAACGTGCTGTTTACGGCGGCGGTGGTGGTCGCGCTGCTCGGCTGGCTGCCGGTGCGCGAGCTGGATGTGCTGGCGGATGTGCGCGAATGGATCGTGCGCGTGCCGGTGAGCGCGGGCGCACGTGGCATTCTGCTCGGCGTCGCGCTGGGCACCGTGACGGTCGGCGTGCGCGTCTTGCTCGGGCAAGACCGCTCCCTGCGAGACTAGGCGCGACATCCAGAAGGGCTGAGACATCGTATGCCGGACGATCGCAACTTTTGGGAAGACGACAGCCTGCCGCCTGACGGGGAGCAGAGCGACGATCGCGGCCTGCCGCGCCCGCCGTGGGAAGCGAAACCCGGCGCGCGCCCGCCCGAGCCGCAAGACGTCGCCCCGACGCCCGCCCCGTGGGAACTTCACCCTGGCGAGATCGAGCCCGCGCCACAGCCACCACATCATCCGGCCCCCTGGAGCGCCTCGCGCTCTGAGGCCGGATCCCTGGACGACCTGCGCCAGCAAGCGGGCGGGTGGGACGCATGGAACCTCTCCGACGACGA
>CBINGT010000531.1:0-2552 GCA_966250245.1 uncultured Anaerolineae bacterium | reverse complement strand
CGCTAACTGCTGCCTGCTATCCGCTATTTTTCGCTATACAATAGAAATACAGAAATACATAAACTTACGGTCGCGGGCGGCTGGGGCAGTCCGCAGGCGAGGAGCGAGCGAAATGAACATTAGCGAGCGCGAGCACGGCGACGTGGTGGTCTACACCCTCGAGGGGCGCGTGGACAGCGAAGGGGCGATGGATCTCGATATCGCGCTCCAATCTGCCACAGCCGAAGGCAAGCACAAGATCATTCTGGAAATGTCCGGCGTGCGCTACATCAACAGCGCGGGACTGCGGACCCTGGCGGACATCCTGACGCAGAACCAGAAGGAAGGCGGCGATCTGAAGCTGGTGTCGCTGCACCCGAAGGTGCAACGCGTGTTCCAGATCATCGGCTTCGAGCGCTTCTTCGACATCCACGAGACGACGGAGTCTGCGCTGGCCGCTTTCCAGAGCAGCGAAACGCAGCAAAAAAGCGGCTGAGAGCAGCGGTCACGCCCGTGATGCTGCAGTAAAACAGCGGCAAACCATATAAAATACACACAGCGCAAAGCTGTTTGTGGCTGCTTGCCGCTGTTTGTGGCTGTCTTTAGCCGCTTTTCGCTGAGGTTCGCATGACCTTTCTCGGAGAACTCCGCGTGCAGGCCGTGCACGACAGCCTGCGCATTATCTCGGCGTTTGTACACGGCCTCGGCGCGCGCCTCAGCCTGTCCGACAAATGCCTGTTCGAAGTGGAACTGGCGATTGAGGAAGCGGCCACCAACATCATCTCCCACGCCTATCCCGGCGACGACAAGGGCGATCTGCTGGTCAGCGCATCCGAGCGCGACGACGGGATGCTGTCCGTCAGCTTGACTGACTGGGGTGTGCCGCTGAATCCCCGCGACGTCAAGCCGTTCGACCTCTCCGCGCCGATTGAGACGCGTATTCGCGGCGGGATGGGGCTGCACTTCATCCACACGCTGATGGACCACGTCACGCGCGAAACTGCGCAGCGTCCGGGCGATCCCAACGTGCTCCACCTCACCAAGCGCATCGAGCGCACCCCCGCCGGAATGCCCCCCGTCAGCGCTGTGCAGGAGCTTAACGCCATGCGGACCGTCAGCCAGATGGTCACGGCGAACATCGCGCTCGACGACCTGTTGGAGCTGATTCTCAACAAGCTGGTGACGACCATCGGCGCCGAGCGCGGGACGATCTTTCTGGTGGACGAAGCGACCAATGAGCTATGGTCTCGCGTGCTGCTCGACCCGGTTGGCCCGCTGTCCGAGATCCGCGTCAAGATGGGGCAGGGGATCGCCGGGCACGTCGCGCAGACAGGCGAAACGCTCAACATCGCGGATGCCTACGCCGACCCGCGCTTCAACCGCGAATTCGACCGCATCACCGGCTTCCGCACGCGCTCGATCCTCACCGCGCCGATGCTCAACCCGCAGCAGAAGATCATCGGCGTCGTGCAGCTTCTGAACAAGTACGGCGGCGCGTTCACCCCGCGCGACGAGCGTCTGCTGGCGGCGATGACCTCGCAGGCGGCCATCAGCATCGAGAACGCGCGCCTCTACCAGCAGGAGCTGGCGCAGCGGATTCTCCAGCGCGAGCTGGACACCGCGCACGCCATCCAGGCGAGCTTTCTGCCGGAAAAGCTGCCGCAACACCCCGGCTGGGACATCGCGGCGGTGTGGCAGCCGGTCCGCAGCGTGGCGGGTGACTTCTACGACTTCTACCCGCTGCGGGATGGGCGGCTCGGCGTGACGATTGCGGACGTGTCGGGCAAGGGGATTCCGGCGGCGCTGTTCATGGGCCTGTGCGTGACGATGCTGCGCTTCGGGATGAACCTCGGCCTCGCGCCGGGCGAGGTGATGCTCCACGCCAACGAGCGCCTGATCGCAGACCAGCGCTCGCGGATGTTCGCCACGGCGTTCGTGTGCTATCTCGACCTGGACAGCGGCGCGGTCGAGTTCGCCAGCGCCGGGCACAATCCCGCGCTCGTCTACCGGGTGGCGAGCAGGCGTGTCGAAGCGCTGAACGCGAGCGGCGTGGCGCTTGGCGTGTTCGAGGCGGCTCCCTACCAGCCGAAATCTGCCTCCCTCAACCCTGGCGACGTGCTGGTGCTCTACACTGACGGCATCACCGAAGCGATCAACGGGGATGAAGAGGAATTCGGCGACGCGCGGTTGCGGGCGCTGATCGCCGAGCATGCGGACCTTCCGGCGGCGGCGCTGGCGGATCGCGTGATCGAAGCGGTCACCCGGTTCGCCGGAGATGCCGCCGCCTTCGACGACGCCACCCTGGCGGTCATCAAGCGCCAGCCGCAGGATGCGGGGTAGAGGGCGCCTTCCCCTCACCCCTGACCCCTCTCCCTCTTGCGACTACGTCGCGGGGCGAGGGGAAAACGCCGCACGCTTTGTAGGGGCGGAGCTTGCTCCGCCCGTATCGTTTTGCCCCGCATACCCCCATCCCCCAGCCCCTTCCCCCACAAAGAGGGAAGGGGAGCAGGTTGACGCGGAACCTCACCCCTGGCCCCTCTCCGTTTACGGAGAGGGGAAAAGGGGCCGGGGGT
>CBINGT010000530.1:0-2555 GCA_966250245.1 uncultured Anaerolineae bacterium | reverse complement strand
GTGAGCATGGACCTGCTCGACGAGACGGTCCGTCGCGTGCTGCGCGTCAAGTTTGAGCTTGGGCTGTTCGAGAACCTGTATGTGGACGAGGGGCACGCGCCGCAGGTCTTCGACACTCCGGCGCAGCGCGAGCTTGCCCGGCAGATCGCGCGCGAGTCGATCGTCCTGCTCAAGAACGAGGGCGATCTGCTGCCGCTCGACAAGTCGCTCGGGTCGATAGCAGTTATTGGCCCGAACGCGAACGTGATCCGGAACCTCGTCGGCGACTACGCGTATCCTGCGCACATCGAGACGATCCTCGAACAGCATAGCGACAACCCGTCCGGCGGCGCGCGGCCCGATCGCATCCGCCTGATCGAGAACTTCGTGCCGATTATCAGCGTGCTCGACGCGATCCGTGCGAAGGTAGGCGATGGCGCGCAGGTTCGCTATGCGCCCGGCGTGAAGACCGTGCTCGACACGTCCACCGATGGATTCGCGGAAGCGGTCGAGCTGGCGCGGCAGTCGGATGTGGCGATCCTGGTGGTGGGCGAGAAATCCGGCCTGACGGACGATTGCACCTGCGGCGAGGCGCGGGATCGGGCGGAGCTTGGGCTGCCCGGCATTCAGCAGCAGTTGGTCGAGGCGGTTCACGCGACGGGGACGCCCGTGGTGGTCGTGCTGGTAAGCGGGCGCCCGCAGGCCGTCCCGTGGATCGCCGAGCACGTCCCCGCGCTGGTGCATGCGTGGCTGCCCGGCGAGGAAGGCGCCAATGCTATCGCGGATGTGCTGTTTGGTGACTACAACCCCGGCGGCAAGCTGCCGATTTCCGTCCCGCGCGACGTGGGGCAGGTGCCGGTCTTCTACGGGCACAAGCTGTCGGGCGGGCGCTCGCACTGGAAAGTGGACTACGTCGAGCTAAGCACCAAACCGCTGTACCCGTTCGGCTACGGGCTGAGCTACACGCGTTTCGAGTATCGCAATCTGCGGATTTCAGCGGGCGAGGCGCGTGCAGATGAGCAGGTCACAATCCAGGTGGACCTGGCGAACGTCGGCGAGCGGGCGGGCGACGAGATCGTGCAGCTTTACGTGCGCGACGTCGCGTCGAGCGTGACGCGCCCGGTCAAGGAACTCAAGGGCTTCCGCCGGGTGACGCTGGCGCCGGGCGAGGAGAAGACAGTCACTTTCTCGCTGGCGGTCAACCAGCTTGCGTTCCTCGATCAGTCGATGCGGTGGGTGGTGGAACCGGGCACGATCGAGGTGATGATCGGCGCGTCGTCGGACGATATCCGCCTGAGCGGGTCGTTCGAGATCGTCGGGCAAACGGTCGACGTGAGCGAACGCAGAGTCTACCTCAGCGAGTCGCGTGTTGATCCGGCGGGCGGTCGCTAGGCCGATTCGCGCGGGACGATCTGCCAGGAGCTTTCGATCATGCGGTGCGGGCCGGTCACCCGCCCGCTGATCCGGTCGAACAGCGCGGTCGCCAGCTTGCGGCCGATGTCTGCCGGGTCTTGTGCGACGGTGGTCAACGCCGGGCTGACGATCTGCGCCTCGGCGATGTCGTCAAAGCCCATCACCGCCAGGTCGTCCGGGATGCGCACTCCGGCGGCGCGCAGCTCCAGGATCAGCCCGATCGCCATCAGATCGTTGATCGCGAAGATCGCGCGCGGCCATTCTGACTGTTCCAGCAGCGTGCGGGCGGCGCGACGACCGGATTCGAGCGAGAAGTCGCCCTCGTAGACGAAGCGCGGATCGAGCGTGCGCCCCGCTTCGGCGAGGGCGTCGCGATAGCCCTGGAAGCGGCGCGGGCCGGGCGGGTAGCTTTCCGGCACGCCGAGAAAGCCGACCGTCTCATAGCCGCGCTCGGTCAGCAGCCAGGTGACGGCGGCGCAGGTCGCGGCCTGGTCGTCCACGCCCACCACGTCGACGGCGGGGTGTTGGACGTGCTGCCCCAGCGCGACGACCGGCGTCCGCGCGAGCGTGGTCAGGCGGTCTAGGTCGTTCTCGTCCAGGTGAATCGGCACGGCGATCACCCCGTCCACCGGACGGCGGATGACCGCTTCGCAGAAGTGTTTTTCGTTCTCGTAGTCGTGGTCGCTGTCCGCAATCAGCAGGTCGTAGTCGTGCTCGCGCGCGACTTCCTGCACGGCGCGGGCGATGGGGTGGTAGAAGCCGTTAGAGATGTCCGCGATCAGCAGCGCGATCATCTGCGTGTGCTGGGTGCGCAGGCTGCGCGCGGTCATGTTGGGTCGATAGCCCAGCTCCGCGACGGCTTTGAGCACCTTTTCGCGCGTCGCCTCGCTGACGGCGATCGGGGTGCTGGTGTTGTTCAACACGCGCGAGACGGTCGGCTGCGAGACGCCTGCCAGGCGCGCAACATCCTTCATCGTTACTGAACGTGGTGTTTTGCGATTTGTAGGTTCTGCCATCGGAATCCTTACGCGCACCGGCCGGGTGGGCCGGTTGAAACAAATAACGTTATACGATTTCACCACAGTTTCCCGCGCCCGTCAAGCATTTGTATGCTTTCCGTGGCAATTGCTCATCTCCCTATCCGCCCGGTAGCCGATCTGCGG
>CBINGT010000529.1:0-2557 GCA_966250245.1 uncultured Anaerolineae bacterium | reverse complement strand
CTCAAGCGACTGTGTGCTGCGAAATTCGCACCTCGCCCGCCAGCTCGACTCTGGGCAGCGCCAGCCGCACACCGCGCTTGAAGCTCTGCGCTGGATTAGCGGCTACTTCGCGCGCAAGCACCAGCGCCTATGAGCCATTCCCGGCACATCTCCCGTAACTCCACCCGCGCCCGGTTGGGGATCATGGCGGTGATCCTCGCGGCGCTGCTGCTCGGAGCATGCTCGTCCGCGCCGGGAAGCGATCGGGCGAGCGAGGCGAACGGCGGCGGAACGCCAGTCCCCACGCCTGCTATCGAGACGCTAGTGGTCACCGGCACGACGGCCTCAGGGGAACGGCTGCGCGTCATTATCCCGGCGATCACCGTGGCGGAGCGCGCTGAGGGCGAACCCGTGCGCGTGTTCGTCGCGCTGGTCGACCCTGGCGGCACATACAGCTACCTGCTCTACCCCGCCAACCGCCCCGGCGAAGACGCAGATAGCATTGCGCTGGCCGGGACTCCGCTTGAGATCGGCGTCGCAGAGAGCACGCCGCGCGTCGCGCTGTGGGCGTTCGCCTACACGCCGACCGGCAGCGCCGCGGCGGATGCGCTCGGCCTGGATGCGATCGCTACGTCGCTCGCGCTGAGCTTCCGCGAGTGGCTGATCGCCGGAGATGCCGCCGACGACCCGCTCGCCGGAACGGTCACCGCATCGGATGGCGCGCTGTTTGAGTGGTTCGCGGAGATCGACGTGCTCGGCCAGGAGCTGACGTGGCTCGATCCTGGCAGCGACTGGGGCGCGGAGCTTGGCGCCGTATCCAGTCCGGACGGAGCGCTGTCCGTGGTGTTTGACGTAGACTATTTCCCGGCCGGTGAGTCCACGCCCGCCATCGGCGAGCCGGACACCGAAGCAGAGGCGTCCCTTACCCCCGAGGCGACGGACGAGAACGCGCCGTATGTGCTGGTGCTGGACGAGACATTCGATGACAATACCGCCGCAGAACGGTGGTATCAGGGCCGCGCGGAGACTTTCGTCAACGAGATTCTGGGCGGCGGCTACCAGATCCGGCTGCTCGGATCGAGCCGCAGGCCCGTCGCGCTGTCGTGGGGATCGCTCAGCGGGCTGCGGACCTCACAGGCGCGCGTCGAAGCCGAAATGCGCGTAACGGAAGGGGACAGCAGCGATACGATTTACGGGCTGTGGCTGCGCTACCAGGACGATAACAATTTCCTGTACGTCGGCCTTTCGAGTCGTGGCGAGTATCGCATCGCGATCGTGTCGAACAATCGGGTGCAGCGGGTCATTCAAGACTGGCAGTTTCACCCGGCGATCGGCACAGGCAGCGCCATGAACACACTCAGCGTCGAGATGTTCGCCGACGGGCGCCACGAGGTGCGCGTCAACGACGTGTTCCTGCTCAGCTTCCTCGACCGCACCTACGGCGAAGGCTCGATCGCGTTCTTCTGCTCGGCCCGCGTGACGCCCGCCACTTGCCGCCTTGAATCGCTACGCATCTGGCAGCCGCCGAGTTAGCGCCCATGCCGCCTGATTTCACCCTCGCCGCCTTCGCCGACCTCTGCCAACGCGCCGCCCATCTGCGCGTCATGCCGGTCGCGGACTATCTGCAGATTGCACCGTGCCCGCCGTTTGTCGTGCTGCGCTTCGACGTCGATTACCGCGAGGCGTTCGCCATACGCCTGGCGCAACTGCTGGCTGTCGAGCGTCTGCGCGGCACGTTCTACTTCCGCCACCACGCGACCGGGTTTGATTGGAGCGCAATCGATACGATCGCCGCGCTGGGGCATGAGATTGGCTATCACTACGAGACGCTGGATCGCTGTGGTGGTGATTTTGAAGCGGCGAGCGCGCAATTTCTGGCAGATGTTGAAACGCTACGCGCGCACGGCGTCGAAGTCCGCACCGTAGCCGCGCACGGATCGCCGCCCGTAGCCGCGACGTATGCGGGAAACCTCGACCTACTGCGCGCCGATCCGTCCCTGCTGAGCCGCGCCGGTCTGCGTGGGGATGCTGTCGCGAGCGTGCGCTTCGAGCAGGTGACGTACTTCTCAGATGCGGGCTGGTGCTGGCGACGGTGCGACGGCACACCGCCCGGCGTCGATCCGTCGCCCAGTTCAATTGCGGACCTGCTGGACCGGCTCGCGCAGCCCGGCGCGGCGATCTATGTCAACATCCACCCGCAGCAGTGGTACGCCCGCGCAAAAAATATGCGTTACTTTCGCTGGCGGAACCGGATCGGGATGCGTGTGGTGGGCGTGGCGCGCGCTATCCGGCAAGCAGCAGCGGGACGAGGAGCAGCAGCGTCCCGGCGACGACCTGGCACACATAGCTCGCCGCCAGACCGTGCCGGTAATTGACATAGCTGTAAAGGAAATTCAGCACCACCAGCGCCGTGCCGATAACGATGCCGACCACCGGCGCTTCGCTAAGGCCGAGGTTGGGGAAGAACATCAACATCGACCAGGCGCTCGCCAGCAGCGCCACAGTCGGAATGCCGTGAACCCGCTGCATCGCACCTCGGAAAAACAGCGTCTCCGACAGCGGCATGACGAACGCGGTT
>CBINGT010000528.1:0-2560 GCA_966250245.1 uncultured Anaerolineae bacterium | reverse complement strand
GAGTTCGACGTCCTGATCGTCGACGCCGCGCCCACCGCCGAGACGCTCCGCCTGCTGAGCCTGCCGGATACGTCGCGCTGGTGGTTCCAGCGGGTGATGTCGCTGATGCGCGGCGCGGGAAAGATTCTGCGCCCGCTTTCCAAGCCGCTGATCGGCGCGGACCTGCCCGACTCCGACACGCTGAATAGCATCGACGGGCTGTTCAACACGCTCGATAAGGTGCGCCTGCTGCTCTCCGACCCGGAAAACAGCAGCCTGCGCCTGGTGGTCAATCCTGAGCGGATGGTCATCAAGGAGACGCAGCGCACCTACACCTACCTGAACCTCTACGGCTACGCGGTCGATGCCGTGCTGGTGAACCGCGTCATTCCGCCGGAAGTCACCGATCCGTACTTCGACGCTTGGAAACAGCAGCAGGCGGAAAACCTGAGCTTCATCAGCGAGGCGTTCGGCGTGCTGCCGGTGATGAAAGCGCCGCTGTTCGAGCAGGAGATGGGTGGCTTCGACAACCTGCGGCGACTGGCGGACGCGCTCTATGGCGAGCGCAACCCCGCCGAGATGATGACGCGAGGCCACTCGCACCAAATTGAAAGCGATGGGCAGGATGGGTACTATCTGATCGTCCCACTTCCGTTTGCCGAGAAGGGCGATCTCGATCTCTACCGCTCGGCGGATGAGCTTACTCTGCGCGTGGGGCCCTACCGGCGCAACATCGTGCTGCCGTACGCGCTGTGGAATCTGGACATCGAAAATGCCCGTTTCGAACAATCCCGGCTCCGTATCCACTTCGTCCGAGGAAGCGGAGCCGCGCGCAGCGACAACCACGGCGCCGCCGCCCGAACCGCATCCCGCTAACATCTGGGACCAGCTCGCCGCCTATCCTATCCACTGGCGCCGCTACCAGCGCACGCTCTGGTTTGCGGCGTGGTTGTTTGCGCGCGTCATCTGGTGGGAGATCGTGCTGCGCGCGCTGCTGGGCGAGGGCGTCGTCCGGCGCGGGCGGATGCGGCGGGTCACCCGCTGGGCGCGCGAGTTCCGCGATATGGCGACCAGCATGGGCGGCGTGATGATCAAGCTGGGGCAGTTCATCTCCAGCCGCGTCGACATCCTGCCGCCCGAAGTGCTGGCCGTGCTGGCAACGCTGCAAGACGAGGTGCCGACCGTCCCGTTCTCGGTGATCCGCGAGCGCCTGGTGGACGAACTCGGTCCGCCGGAGACGTGCTTCTCGGAGTTTGACGAAACGCCGGTCGCCGCGGCGTCGCTGGGGCAGGCGCACCGCGCGCGGTTGCTCAACGGCGATCGCGTGATCGTGAAGGTGCAGCGCCCGAAGATCCGTCCACTGGTGGCGACCGATCTCAAGGCGCTGTCGGTCGTCGCGGGCTGGGCGATGAAGCTGCCGTTTATCGCACGCCGGGCGGACGTTCCCTCGCTGCTGGACGAGTTCAGCGTCGTGCTGTGGGACGAGCTGGATTACCGGCTCGAAGCGCGCAACGCCGAGCGCTTCCACGAAATGTTCGCCTCGGATGGCGGCGTGTACATCCCGCGCATCTACCCCGACTGCTCGACGGGCAGCGTCCTGACGCTTGAAGACGTCAGCGCGATCAAGATCACCGATTACGCGGCGATCACCGCCGCCGGAGTGGACCGGCGCGACGTTGCCCGGCGGCTGGTGAACACCTACCTGCATATGGTGTTCGTCGAGCGCTTCTTCCACGCAGACCCGCATCCGGGCAATCTATTCGTCTACCCGCTGCCGCCCGACGCGCCGCCCAGTAACGGTCAGCACCGTGACGGGACCCCGCTGCTGGGCCGCCCGTTTTACCTGATCTTCGTCGACTTCGGCATGGTTGGCCGCCTGACGCCGCAGATCGCGGACGGGTTGCGCGAAACGCTGCTCGCGCTCACCACACGCGACCCGAAGCGGCTGGTGAAGTCGTACCAGCGGCTTGGCGTGCTGCTGCCCGGCGCGGACCTCGACCGGATCGAGGCGGCGACGCGCGCCGCGTTTGACCGCGTGTGGGGCCTGAGCATCGGCGAGATCAGCAGCATGCCGGTGTCGGAAGTCACCGGCCTGGCGCGCGAGTTCAGCGACCTGCTGCTCTCGCTGCCGTTCCAGGTCCCGCAAGACTTCCTGTATCTCACCCGCGCGGTCGGGATTCTGACCGGAATGGCCACCGGGCTCGATCCTGATTACGATCCCTGGCATGAGATCTTGCCGTTCGCGACGCGCGTGCTCAGCCCGCAATCCGACGACACGTCGCACGAGCCGGTCTCGCTGCGCGAAACGGGGCTGGATGTTGTCCGGCGGATGGTGCAGATTCCCCTGGTGGCCGAAGACCTGCTGCGCCAGGCCGGCCGGGGCGAGCTTACAGTCCGCACGCGCCCCACGCCAGAGCTTGAGCAGCGCCTCGCCGCAATCGAACGCGGGCAGCAGCGATTGTTCGGCGGAGTGATGTTCGCGGCGTTCCTGATCTCGACATCGGTGCTCTATGCGGCAGGGGAGACGCTGCTGAGCGTCGTCGGCCTGGGGCTGAGCGGCATAACCTTCTTGCGTCTTATG
>CBINGT010000527.1:0-2565 GCA_966250245.1 uncultured Anaerolineae bacterium | reverse complement strand
CCCCGATCGCTCCAGCCGGGGGCGCGTGGTCGAACGTGCTGGACATGGCGCAGTACATGATCATGCAGCTTAACGGAGGCGTGGCGCCGGACGGGACGCGGATCGTGTCCGAAGAGAATCTGCGCCACACGTGGCAGCCGCAAGTCGAGATCTCGGCCGCCGATGACTACGGGCTGGGCTGGATCGTCAGCGACTTCCACGGTTTGCAGTTGCTCAGCCACGGCGGAAACATGCTTGGCTTCACGTCGGAGTTTGCCTTCCTGCCCGAACGCAACCTGGGCGTGGTAGTGCTGACCAACCAGCGCATCTCGCTGCTGAACACCGGGGTCGTCGGGCGTCTGTTTGAGATGCTGTTCGAGCTGCCCGAATCTGTGGACGCGGAGCTTCAGTTCTCGTGGAACCTGGCGCGCGAGCAGTCATTGGAAGGGCTTGAGCAGATCGAGCGCATCGTCGAAGGCGTGGACACCGAGCTGTATACCGGCGCGTACACCAATGAGGCGCTCGGCGACGTGGCCATCAGCCTGAGCGAAGACGGCGTGCTGATGTTCGACGCGGGCGAGTTTGTATCGGAACTGTGGTACATCATCCCTGAGGAAGACGACGAACCCGGAGACATCGAGTTCGTCCTGTATGACCCGCCGCTGAACGGCCTGTCCGTCCGCTTCGAGGAAGACGACACGGGCATCTACCAGATGACGGTCGGCGAGGGCCTGCTAGAATACGAGTTCGAGCGCGTGGAGTAACGCACGCTCAAACCGATAGACACATTTCCCCTGGTCCGCACGGGCCGGGGGATTTTGTTTTTTCCACTACTCCCAATTCCCCACTCCCTACTCCCGAATACCATTTTCCCTTATAATTCAGGTAATAATTAGCGAAATCCGTACACACCGCGAGGGTACCCGCGATGGCCGCTGCCGAGTTCGAGCGCAACCAACCCACCCCCTTCGACCTGGGGTATGTTCTGGAGACGCGCGTCAATCCGAGCGCGACACAGCGCCGCGCCGCGACGCTCGGCAAACGCCGGTCGATCAAGAAAGACTGGCAGGCAGCGTGGCTGCTGCGCGCGATCACGTGTATCGACCTGACCACGCTGGCAGGCGACGACACGCCCGGCAATGTGCGGCGTCTGGCCGCCAAAGCGCGCCAGCCCGTCCGGCAGGACATCCTCGATGCTCTTGGCGTGGGTGACCAGCGTATCACGGTCGCGGCGGTGTGCGTCTATCACGCGCGCGTGACCGATGCCGTCGCCGCGCTCGAAGGCTCCGGCATCCCGGTCGCGGCGGTGTCTACCGGCTTTCCCGCTGGACAAAGCCCGTACCGGACGCGGATCGCGGAAATTGGCGAGTCAGTCGAGGCAGGCGCGCGCGAAATTGACATCGTGATCTCACGCGAGCATGTGCTGACCGGCAACTGGCAGGCGCTCTATGACGAGGTGTGCGAGATGCGCCACGCGTGCGGCGACGCGCACATGAAGACGATCCTCGCCACGGGCGAGCTTGGCCCGCTGTGGAACGTCGCGATGGCGAGCAAGGTGTGCATGATGGCGGGCGCGGACTTCATCAAAACGTCCACCGGCAAGGAGTCAGTCAACGCGACGCTGGAAGTCGGCCTGACGATGACTCGCACCATCCGCGAGCACTACGAGCGCACCGGCTATCGCGTCGGGTTCAAGCCCGCAGGGGGGATCCGCACGGCCAAGCAGGCGCTCGACTGGCTGGTGCTGATGAAAGAGGAGCTGGGCGACGACTGGCTGAGTCCGGCGCTGTTCCGCCTCGGCGCGAGCAGCCTGCTGACCGACATCGAGCGCCAGCTATCGCACCATGTCACCGGGCATTACGCCGCCGAACACCACATGCCGATGGGGTAAGGAGCAGTTAGCGGTTAGCAGTTAGCCAAAAGCAAAGGGCTGAGAATGCGCCGCTCCCTTATCCTGAACGTGTAACAGTGCCAACACGATCTGCATTGGTTTTTAGCTAGCCGCTAATTGCTAAACGCTAATCGCTATTTTTAAGGAGCGTCTACGGTGAGTGTCGCAGAGATTTTCAAGACGCTGGAATACGGTCCGGCGCCCGAAAGCGCGGACACCGCAAGCGCCTGGCTGGACGGCCACAACCGCCAGTTCGAGCTATTCATCGACAACGCCTGGCACGCTCCGGCGAGTGATGCGTATCTGGACGTTCGCAACCCGGCGACCGGCGACCTACTGGCGCGCGTCGCGGACGCAGGCGAGGCGGACGTGGATCGGGCGGTCGCGGCGGCGCGGCAGGCGTATGCCACATGGAGCGAGACGAGCGGGCACGTCCGCGCGCGCTACCTCTATGCGCTCGCCCGCAACATTCAGAAGCACGCGCGCCTGTTCGCGGTGCTCGAGTCAATGGACAACGGCAAGCCGATCCGCGAATCACGCGACATCGACATCCCCCTCGTCGCCCGGCATTTTTACCATCACGCGGGCTGGGCGCAGTTGATGGAAATCGAATTGCCCGGATACCGGCCGGTCGGCGTAGTCGGGCAGATCATCCCCTGGAACTTCCCGCTGCTGATGCTGGCGTGGAAGATCGC
>CBINGT010000526.1:0-2573 GCA_966250245.1 uncultured Anaerolineae bacterium | reverse complement strand
CTCCGGCGGCTGAAGCTGCTGCCGTGGCCGGTGCGCGCGCTGTTCTTGCTGGTGATCGCCCTACCCTCAACCGCCAACCTGCACCCGGTCTACAACAGCTATTTGCGCGAGGCGTTCGCCACCATAAAGCAGCAGGCCGCGCCGGGTGACGTGCTGATCCTGCGCGACGGCACGCTGTTCACCGCCGCCTCGTACTATGACGCCGCCGTTCCGTGGATCGGCCTGCCGCCCGAGCCGTTGACCGACGTCAACCGCTTCCTGTTCCTGCCCGAAGCCCTCGAGGAACTAACGCCCTTCCTGGGAGAGCAGAACGCCCGGCGCGCGTGGGTGCTGTCGTGGCAGGGGCACATCATGGACCCGCAAAACCTTGTCGGCGGGGTGATGGAGCTGATCGGCACGCGGGAACCGGTGACGCCTGGTTTTGGCGATGTTTCGCTGGCGCTGTACACGCTCCACACCTCGCCGCGCGCCGTGGACGAGCGAGTCCGCGCGCTGGAGCCGCTGGCCGAGGTGCCCGGCGGCGGGCCTGTTCTGCTGGGCGGCTATCTGCTGAACGCCGATCCCGTGCCGCGCGGCACTCCGCTGCTGATCCATACGTGGTGGCAGCGCGGCGCGCAGATCGTGCCGGGGCTGCGCGTCAGCCTGCGACTGTACGGCGCGGACGAAGAATTTTACGCCCAGTGGGACCAGCCACCGGTTAGCCCGACGTTCGGGCAGGAGCTGTGGCCGGACGGGGTGCCGCTGCTCAGCCGGTTCGACCAGCTTGCCGTGCCTGTGGACATGCCGCCCGGCCCCGCCGAGATCCGCGCCGTGCTGTACGACATCGGCGGCGCGTTCGACCCGTTCACGGTAACGCTCGCGCCGCTGACCGTACAGGAATAACTGCGCCCTCACCCTTGCCCCTCTCCCTCTGCGACGGCGCTACGGGCAGAGGAGAAAACATGTGGCACGAACTGTAGGGGCGGAGCAAGCTCCGCCCGTTATTCTCTCAACTTATCCAGACACGGACGCCCTATCCCCGCACCACCCAGTACAGGCCGAGCAGCCCGATCAGCGCGCCGACCACAATTGCCCCGATCGGGATATACGTGCCATACAGGTTCAGTCGGTCGATGTTCGACTCGGCGTCGGATTTTGCGTCCGCGACGGCGCTATCCGCCGCCTGGTAGGTCAGGTCAAAGACCGGCACGCGCAACGCGGCGCGGTTTTCTTCGGGCAGCATCGCCAGCGGCGATCCGGCAACCAGCTCCTGACCGAGCGTGACGGTCCGCAGCTCGTGCTTGCGCGTGTCGATCAGTACGCCCGTCTCCGGCTCGACCCAGTACTCCGCCTCGTATGCGTAGTAATACTCCAGCGGGACGTCGCCTTCCCAGCTTTCGAGCATGGTCGGCAGCGCGTTCCGGATCAGCGCCGGGAGATCGGTCTGCTCGATCAACCCGATCAGCACTTCCTTCGGGACCGCCAGCGGCAGGCCCATCGCCTCGGCAGCTTCCGGCGCGATCGGCTGCGCCTCGCCGGTGCCGGTGTAGTAGTAGGTCGTCATGTCGCTGCGGTCGTGGATCACCTCGCTGTCATAGTCGAGCGTCACCACCTGGCGATAGTCGTCGCTCCACCCGCGATAGCTTTGCGGCTCCGCGCCAATCGGCCAGCCGATCACCAGCCCCGAGCGCGGCCAGAAACCGGGTTCCTCGGCCCAGGCATCAGGATAGCCGGACGTGACCGACTCCATCGTCTTGCGATCGATCGCGTAGCTCTTGGTCAGGCTTTGCAGCGTCTGGTCCCCGGCGCGCAGGATCTGTTCCTCGCGCACCAGCGCCAGGTCGCCGTCGGTGTCCTGCACCGAGACGTGGCGCTCGATGGTTACGGGAACCTCTTCCAGAAAGGTGAAGTCTGCGGGGTTGAGCATCACGGCGAGCGTGCCCTCATACTCGCGCGTGACGTCCACATCGTCCGGGAAGCGCTTCATCCCCGGCACGATCACGGCCATCAGCACGACCCCCGCCGCAACCACCGCCAGCCCGAGCAGAAGCAGCACCGCTCCCAGCGATCGGCGATTCATGGTCCTCTCTCCTTGTGGTGTCCGCACTGCCGTCTACTATACGCGGAAACAAGGGAAGAAGAAAATTTGCACTTAATAGAATATTTAGAATTTGTGATACATCTCACAAGTGCTCTGCACAAAACAAAGCGCAGGGGGTTGGAAACTCCCTGCGCCCGGAAAGCTAGCTCCCGCCCGGGGATTATTTGACGACGCGATAGCTGATGTGGGTGACGCCGGTTCCCTCGACCACGCGCTGAATCTCAAGCTCGATCGGCTCCGGCAGGTTGTCGAACAGGCGGATCCCGGCGCCGAGCAGCACCGGCGCCAGATCGATGTCGATCTGGTCGATCAGTCCGGCGCGCAGAGCCTGCTGGACGATCTGCGTCCCGCCCACGCCGACGTTTTTCTCTCCGGCGGCGGCGCGCGCCCGCTCGATGGCGGCCTCGACGCCCTCGGTCACGAACGTGAACGGCGAGCCTTCGTGCAGCCATTCCTGCGGCGGGTGGTGGGTGACGATGAACGTCGGCAGGTC
>CBINGT010000525.1:0-2573 GCA_966250245.1 uncultured Anaerolineae bacterium | reverse complement strand
AGGGGCTGGTCGAATATGCCCTGCTGCTGATGCTGGTCAGCGTGTCGGCCATTCTGGCTCTTGAGATCTTCGGCGAGACGGTGCAAGCAGAATACTGCAAAATCTTGAACGGCCTGGGCACGACCGAGGACTTTTGCCCGGCGAGCAGCGGCGGTCCCGCCGACGATGGGGACGAAGGCGAAACGGGCGATCCCGGTACTGCGAACGACCCCGGCAATGGTGGTGGTGCGAGCGATCCGGGCAACGGCGAGAATAACGGCAACACCGGAGACGAAGGCAGCCCCGGCAATAATGGTAACGGCGGCGAGCAAGGCGGCGACTCCGGCGACGAAGGCGCTAACAACGAGAACAACAACGACGACAGCGGCGACGGCAATCATCAGGGTGACGAGGGGAACAACGAGCCGCCGCAGGATGAGCCGAAGCCTGGAACGCTCAGCATCACGAAAATCAACACCAACAAGCCGAATACCAAGATCAAGTTTGACGTGCGATATAACGGCGGCTACGAACCGAATGTCCTCGTTCACGCCTATTTCGACGGGAAATCGCTCTACGTGCCGAAACATGAGTCGGGCAAATACTACTCGATCAAGAACTACGTCGATGTTTCGGGCTTGCCGCTTCCGATAACGATTAAAGCGACCGATGCCAACGGCAATTTGCTGGCTACATTGGATTGCGTCATCGAGGAGGGCCAAAACGGCAACGGTACTTACTGCAGCGGCTGATATTCCCCGCGTGCGAACATGGAACCGGGCGCCCTGCCCGGTTTTTGTTTGGCACGACTAATAGGACAATGGACAATATGATGCAATGCGCTTACTATTGAACGCGGAATAGAAACCACGCCAGCACCGCGCAGGGGGTTACACGAATGAATTTAGACGATCGGTCCCACATGGAAGCGGTTGACCGCGACAACATGCTTGGACACATTGACGCGCTGGCCGACCAGTTCGCCAACGCGTGGCAGCACGCCCAGTCTTTGCCGCTGCCGGAGACGCACCGCACGCCGCGCCACATCGTGCTGGCCGGGATGGGCGGCTCTGCGATTGGCGGCGACCTGACTGCCGCGCTGCTGGCGTCGACCTCGCCGGTGCCGTTCACAGTCGTGCGGGGGTATACGCTGCCCGCCTACGTGCGCGGGGAAGATACCCTCGTCATCGCTAGCAGTCACTCCGGCAACACCGAGGAAACGCTCGCCGCCGCCGACCTGGCGCTGGAGCGCGGCGTCCGCCTGCTGGCGATCACGACCGGCGGCGCGCTGGCCGAGCACGCGGAACGGCACGGCTATCCGCTGTGGGCGTTCTCCTACGCCAGCCAGCCGCGCGCGGCGCTGGGGTGGAGTTTCGGACTGCTGATCGGGCTGGCGCACCGGCTGAACCTCGCGCCGTCGCTCGAAGCGGACCTTGAGGAAGGCGTTGCGCTGCTGCGGGAAAAGCGCGCGCTCTACGGGGCAGACAATCCGACGGTCAACAACCCGGCCAAGCGCGGCGCGGGACAGTTGATTGGCCGCGTGCCGCTGATCTTCGGCGCGGGCATCTTCGAGCCGGTTGCACGACGCTGGAAGGGGCAATTCAACGAGAACGCGAAGGCGTGGGCGGAATTTGAGCCCTTGCCCGAAGCGAATCACAACACGGTTTCGGGGTTCGGCTGGCCGATGGACAACGGGCTGATGCTGTCTGCTCAGTTCATCACCTCTGCCCAGTACGATCACCCGCGCGTGCGCCTGCGCCACGAACTCACCTACCAGATGTGCCTGCAAAACGGGATTATGGCCGACGCCTTCCAGCCAGACGGAAACAGCGCCCTGGCGCAGATGCTGCACGCGATCCAGTACGGCGACTATGTCAGCTACTACACCGCGATCGCGACCGACACGGACCCGACCAGCATCCCGCAGATCTCCGAGCTGAAATCGCTGCTGGCCGCGCGAGACTGACCGCCCGTCCGGCACGTCTGCTCTGCCATTCCGGTCCGCTGCGCGCGGCAGGTGGCGGATGCTCTCGTTCTTGTACGCTGTGCTCGCACCAGTGCTAGATGGAGAGGAACCGACATGTCACCAAAGCAGTCTGAACACATCCGCCTGTTCATCCCCGGACCAGTCGAAGTGCGCGCGGAAATCCTCGAGGCGCAGGCCGAGTGGATGATCGGCCATCGGTCGTCGGCGTTCGCAGAGCTGTATGCGCGGCTTCAGCCGAAACTGCAACAGAGCTTCTACACCTCGAACCCCGTCTACATCTACACGTCGTCGGGCACGGGTATCTGGGAGTCCGCGTCGCGCTGCACGGTGCGCGAGGGGCGCAAGATTCTGCACCTGACCTGCGGCGCGTTCAGCGAGCGGTGGGCTGAGGTCAGCAAGCTGAACGGCAAGCAGGTCGACGTGCTGGCGGTCGAGTGGGGGCAGGCGAACAAGCCGGAAGACCTCGCCGAAGCGCTGCGCCGGAGCGAATACGACGCGGTCGCCGTCGTGATGAACGAGACGAGCACCGGCGTGCGCAACCCGATCGAGCAGTACGCCGAGATTTTGGCGGACTATCCCGACACGCTATTTCTGGTGGACGTGGTCA
>CBINGT010000524.1:0-2574 GCA_966250245.1 uncultured Anaerolineae bacterium | reverse complement strand
GGCTTTTCGCTGCTGCTGATCATCACGGCGGAGTTCGGGACCGGTATTCAGCTTGGGTTTGGGTTCACGCTGCTGGCGGTCGGCGGACTGCTTGGCCTGAACCGCACGATGCGCCTCGATGCGCTGGCGGAAGGCGTCCGCACCGGCGCGCTCGAAAGCGTCATGTTCCCGACGGACGTGATCGCCAACGCGCCGCGTATCATCAGCGACCTGAAAAATTTCTTCCCACCGGAAGAGGGTAAGTTCCTGATCGGCCCGATGGTCAAAATCGGCTGGGGCACGCCGACGCTGGTCAGCATCTCGATGGGCATCATCATCGAGATTCCCGGCAACATCGCCATTGTAGGCATCTTGAAGGTCGCGCTGCCCGCCGAAGAAGCGCCGCTGATCGTGTTACAAGTGAACTTCATCGGCGCGATCGAGTTCGACAAATCGCGGATCTGGTTTTTCGCGTCGCTGTTTGAGTCGCGCGTGCTGTTTATCACCATCGAAGGCGAGATGGGGCTGCTGGTCGCGTTTGGCGACGATGCGAACTTCGTCGTCAGCGTGGGCGGCTTCCATCCGCGCTTCAATCCGCCGCCGCTGCCGTTCCCCACGCCCAAGCGGATCGCCGTCAGCATCCTGAACGAGTCGTACGGGCGCATCCGCGTGGAAGGGTATTTCGCGGTCACGTCGAACTCGGTGCAGTTTGGCGCCAAGGCGGAGCTGTTCTTCGGTTTCAGCGAGTTCAAGATCGAAGGGCACATCGGCTTCGACGTGCTGATCCAGTTCTCGCCGTTCTACTTTATCGCGGAAATCTCGGCCTCGGTGTCGCTCAAGGCGTTCGGCGTGGGGCTATTCAGCATCCGCCTGCGCTTCTCGCTGGAAGGGCCGACGCCGTACCGGGCGCGTGGCTCCGGCTCGATCTCGCTGCTGTTCTTCGAGATTTCGGCGGACTTCGACATCACCTGGGGTGACGCGCAGGACACCAGCCTGCCGCCCATCCCGGTCATTCCGCTGCTCAAGGCCGAGCTGGAGAAGCCCGCGAACTGGCGCGCGCTGCTGCCGCCGGAAAACAGCTTGCTGGTGGCGCTGCGCAAGCTGGAAGCCACGGAAGACGATGAGCTGGTGTTGCACCCGGTCGGGACGCTGCAAGTCAGCCAGAAGCTGCTGCCACTCGACCTGGACGTGGACAAGTTCGGCAGCCAGACGATCAGCGACGCCAAGCGCTTCACGATCGACGTGGTGGCGGGCGGGCTGGACAAGGTGCGCGACGCCGAAGACCAGTTTGCCATCGCGCAGTACCAGACGATGGAAGACGGCGACAAGCTCTCGCGGCCCGCGTTCCAGACGCAGCACAGCGGCGTGGACCTGTCGGTCGCGGGCGAGCAGCTTCGCTCCAGCCGGGCGGTCAAGCGCATCATCCGCTACGAAGAGATCATCATCGACAACAACTATCTGCGCTTTGTGCAGCGGTTCGTGGTCGACATCAGCGGCCTGTTCGCGCACTTCCTGAACGGCGCCAGCGTCAAGCAGTCCCCCCTGTCGAAAGCCTACAAGTCGAAGTTCAAGCCGTACGCAGACGCGATCGTCGCGCACGAGGAAGGGTTCACGGTCGCGTTCCAGGAGAATAACCAGGCGGTTAGCTCGCAGGCGACGTTCACCAGCGAGGCGGCGGCGCGCGACTTCATGAGCCAACTGGTCAGTTCCGATCCCTCGATGGCGGACGCGGTGCACGTGATCCCACAGTTTGAGGTGACGTCATGAGTCCCTTGCCGACCTACACCTTCCTTCCCTGGCTGCGTCAGGGCGTCGCCAACCAGATCACCAGCGGCGACCTCGACCCGAATGTGACGCTGCGCGCGTCGGTGCAGGTCACGCTGGAGCTCAACGCGACCACGCCTGACGGCGGCACGCACACCGAGACGGTCAGCCGCCCGGTCGCGCTGTACGGGCCGGGGGACATCGTCGGGCTGGAAAGCCGCGCGATCATCCGCACCGAGCCGCGCAACTGGATCACGAACTTCGAGCCGAACTACCTGCCGTGCATCGAGTTCTACGACGAAGACCTGCCCTGGCGCTACACGCCCGCCGCGCCGAACGGCCATCGCCTGCGCCCATGGATCGCGCTGGTGGTGCTCAAAGAGGGCGAGTTTGAAGAAGGGCGTAACATCCAGGGGAAGCCGCTGCCTTACATCAGCGTACCGGATACGAGCGTGTTTCCCGACGCGGAAGGGCTGTGGGCCTGGGCGCACGTGCACGTCAACCGCAGCCTGACCGCGAGCGACACCGAGATCACCACCAACGACATGAACGCGGTCATCCCCAAGCTGGAGTCCGCGCTCGACGACGATCCGGACCTGGGCTATTCGCGCCTGATCTGCCCGCGCAAGCTCGAGGAGAACACCGCCTATCACGCCTTCGTGATCCCGGTGTTCGAGAGCGGTCGGCTGGCGGGCCTGGGCCTCGACCCGGCCGGGACGCCACACGCGACGTTCTCCGCCTGGGCCGATTACCCGTCTGGCACGCGCCCCGAGCCGACGCATTATCCGGTCTACTTCCGCTGGTTTTTCCAGACCGGCACGAAGGGCGACT
>CBINGT010000523.1:0-2578 GCA_966250245.1 uncultured Anaerolineae bacterium | reverse complement strand
CATCGGGGATCATCGAGCGCAGCTTGTACAGCCAGAACAGCCGCCCGCTCTTGCCGACGCGCCGCTGCCGGAAGAAGATCGGGCCGGGAGAATCGAGCTTCATCGCCATGGCAATCAGGGGAAGCAGCAGTCCGAAGAACGCCAACCCGACGATCGACAGCGCCAGATCGGCCGCACGCTTGACGAGCGGATACGGGTTGAAAATCGACACGGCTTCAATCGGCAACATCGACATCCAGTAGCGCTGCCCCACGTGCTCGATCGGCACGCGCCCGGTCACCTGCTCGTACAGCAGCGGCATCGGGATGATGCTGATGCCCTGCTCGTAACAGTCCATGATCGCCTGGAATAGCTCGCCGGAAGGCTCCTGCTCGTACGCGAGGATCAGCTCGGACACGTCCTCCTGCCGCGCCACACGCGGCAAGTCACGCCCGTCCGCGATCAGGGGAATCTGCGGGTCGGCGGGCGGATCGCTGCCCGGCTCGGCCACCATCCCGACAATCGTGTAATCGTCCGGCGCTTCGCTGTGCAACGCGTCGAGCAGCGTGCGGGCGCTCTGCCCCGATCCGATCACCAGCGCGCGGCGGGGCGTGCCAGTCCACCCCAGCAGAAACGGACGCCACAACCGCCACGCCATAATCAGGAAGAACGACAGGAACGCGGAATAGAAGATGAACAGGCGGGGCAACGCCGTGCGCGGGCTGAAAAAGAAGATTGCGAGGTAGATGACGACGATTTGCAGAGTCACCTGCACCAGCCGCATCAAGCTCGTGTCGATCCGCGACGAAATGCGCAGGCTGTAAAAATCGTTGGCGCTCGCCAGCAACAGCCACAGCCCGGCCAGGATGGGGAACCAGTACAGGTGCCCCACCACGAAGCGCACGCCCAGCCCGCGCCCATCCACAATCACCCAGATCGTCAGCGAGAGGACGACCGCCACGAAGATCGCGGCCGCATCACCGAGCATCAGCAGGATGCGCCGCTCAGAAAGCTGAAGCTGCCAGCGCCGCCGGGCGTGGGTGACTTCTGGCGGAAGGGTCATGACCAGCGTCCTCGCACAACGCGGCGCAGAATCGCGCTCCAAAACCCGCTACCCCAGGCGAGATGGATGATGGCGAAGACCAGCGGCAGGCGGAGCATCAGCGACCATCCGGCACGCGCAGCCTCGCGCAATGAGGCGATCGCGTTCGCGGCCGCGTACAGCGCAATGACCAGCGTCCACAGGCGGCGGACCGGGCGGCTGAACGCTCCGATCACTCCCCCGCCGGCAAGCGCCGCCACAAACGCCGGAGCGACCAGGTGGCGCAGTTTGACCGAGCGTGGATGTTGTGCCAGCACGCGGCACTTCCACGTGCCATAGCGGAAAAACTGCCGCCACAACGCACCGGGCGTCTGGCGGCCGTAGTAGCGCGAGCGAATGTTCGGGGAAAGGTAGATGCGCCCACCCGCGCGGCGAATGCGGTAGTTGAACTCGTAGTCCTCGTTGACGGCGAGCGACTCGTCAAAGCGCCCCACCTGTTCGAAGACCTCACGCGGCCACGCGCCCAGGTAGACGGTATCGACATACTCGGCGCGGCGACTGACGGTAAAGCGGCTTGGCACGCTGAATGGGGAGCGGTACGCCGCCGCAATCGCACGGCCAAAGGGAGTAGTCGCTTCGAAACGCTGCGGCCCGCCGACGTTCTGCGCTCCGGTTTCGCGCAGGCGATCGACGCACTGACGGACGTAATCGGCCGAGATGATCGTGTGCCCGTCCACTCGCACGATCACATCACCCTGCGCGTGATCGAGCGCGATGTTCATGGCGGCCGCCTGGATGCGCCGGGGGTTGTGCAGCAACCGCACACGTTTGTCCCGCGCCGCGATCGCCGCCACCAGCGCGGTCGTCGCGTCGGTGGAGCCACCGTCCACCACCAGCACTTCGAGGCGCTGCGCCGGGTAAAGCTGCGCCAGCACTGCACCCAGCGATCGCTCGATAAAGGCTGCCTCGTTGTAGACTGGCATGACTACCGTCACGCGAGGGAGAGCTTGCCCGTCCGCCACCGTGTCCCCTTTCGAGGATGCGTGCCCCGCCACAGGCGCGATTATAGCCACGCGGCCCGCGTGCGTCGAACGTCAGAACGACCGCCGGGGACGCACGTTCCGGCGCAGCGGTCCCAGGCTACCAAACGCGATCAACCCGATCGCGATCAGCATCCCCGCACCTGTCAGGCCGAGGCCAGTTGTCCAGTGATTGAGCGTGTAGCGCAGGGTGACGTCCCCGCCGCCTTCCGGCACGGCGACCGCCTGAAACGCCAGGTTCGCCCGGTAGAGCGGGGCCGGCTCCCCGTCAAGCTCGGCGTGCCAGCCCGGATACCACGTCGTCGCAATCACCAGATAGGCGGGGTTCTCGGTGCGGACGCGATAGGTCACGCGATCGGGTGCGCTGTCGAGCATGGTGATCTCCGCACCGCGCAACGGGGCAGCGGACTGCGGCTGGACGGGTTCGTCGCCGAGCAGAATCACCCGCTCGAACGGATCCCACGTCGGGTCGCGCAGGGCGTCTTGCACTGCCGCGTCGTCGGCATACCACTCCGCC
>CBINGT010000522.1:0-2594 GCA_966250245.1 uncultured Anaerolineae bacterium | reverse complement strand
GGGAAACTCCATCAACCTTCGTCACTCGTTTGCCGACAGCAGGCGCTTCGGCATCCAGCGCCTTTAACGGCTGCCCCGAGAGATAATGCTCGATTGCATCGACGATTTTCGTGTAACCGGTACAGCGGCAGATGTGGCCGGAAAGCATATCGCGCACCTCGGCTTCGCTTGGCGATGGCGTTTCGCGCAAGAAATGAGTCGCCGAGCTCAAGATACCCGGCGTACAGAACCCACATTGCAAAGCATGATGACGCATGAAAGCGTCCTGCAAGGCATTGAGCTTACCGTCCTCCGCCAGTCCTTCGATGGTGACGATCTTGGCGTCCGGCTTGAGGAAGGTGTTCAGCGCATTGAGCGTGGTGGTTTTGCCGGACGCCGTCGCGCCGACCACAAACATATTCAGCCCTTCTTCGAGCATGAAGGACAGATACGCCGCCATCATGTAATTCAGCGTGCCGAACTCGATTAGCTCCAGCACGCTGGTCGGCACGCCGCTGAACTTGCGGATGGTGAAATTGCTGCCGCGCTTGGAGATCTCACGCCCGTAGACGATGTTGATACGCGAGCCATCCGGCAGAACCGAGTCCACCAGCGGGTTGCGCACGGTGACCGGGCTTTTAATCCACTCGCCGAGCCAGACGACGAAATCGTCCACTTCGTCGTGCGTGCTAAACACGATCGACGACTGCACGCTCTTGAAGATTTTGTGCTCGACAAACACATGCCCGACGCCGCTGCAACTGATGTCCTCGATGTACGGGTCGAGCAGCAACGGTTGGAGCACGCCCAGGCCGATCTTGTCCCGCAGGATACGATAGCGGATGCCTTCGAGCACGTCCGGTGTCACGTAAATTTTTCCGGCGTGGCGGCTGCCGTTCCGCCGCTGCGTGGTGCACAGGTTGTCGATCAGCTTCAGCAGGAAGGCGCGCTTCTCGTCGGTGTCCTCAATCCGCCCGATCTCCTCGGCCCAGGCGATCAGCCGCTCCTCGACCTGCGCCAGCGGAGCCTCAATGTCTGCAACGGTCGTCGGCTCGATGCAAATGTAGTGGTCGCGCGCGCCGGATTGGTCGGGATAAATATGGACAAACAGCCCCTGTTCCAGCGGGTAGATCAGGTTGCGGTTTTCCATGTGGGACATGCTGCGCGTCAGCTTGGTGTAATACGCCGGGATGCCCACTTCCTCAAGCGGCAGGCGGCGCAGATACTCCGCCAGGTGCGGCGCGCGGTCGCACGCCTCGGCCAGTTCTTTCGGCAGGCGCGCGCGCAGCCGGTCAAAGTCGTGGGGTGGGGCGCTGTCGAGCACAAACGGGAGAACGGTCGACGCCATCGCGGGTTACCCTCGCGCTTTGCTGATCGGGATCACGCGCAGCCCGAACCCCGGCTCCACCTCGAAGCCGACGATCCCGCCGGTGATGTTCGTCGCGCCGCGAATCTTGGCGACCTGCAGCGTCTTGACGAGCCGCTGCCCGTCCTGCTCCATGCGAAGTTGCAGGTCGGCGTCGCACATGGAACGAATAGGGCTGATGAAGTCGGCCTCGATCACGTCGGAGTGCAGCACGACCAGAATCGACGTGCCACTGGCGGAGATGCGCTTGCAGCCCTCGAAGAACGCGATCACGCCCTTGTCGTCCACGGCGTGAATGAGCGCCGCCGTCAACGAGTCGATCACCAGCAGGTCGCGATCGGCCTCGCGGCGCATCGCGGCCAGCAGCGCGGACGGCGCCGCCGCCCCACGCCGCGAGAGCTCCATCGGGTAGATGCGCAGGCGTCCGAGCAGGAGATAGTCGAGCACGTCCAGCTCGATACTCTGCATCTGCCGGATCAGGCTCTTGACCGTGTTCTCGCTGGTGAAGATCGCCGCCCGCAAGCCATCACGCAACGCCCCCCACACGATCTGCTCCGCGAGGACCGATTTGCCAGACCCCGATCCGCCCTCGATCAGCGTCACCGAGCCGGACGGCAGGCCGCCGCCGATCCTGCTATCCAGCTCGTCGTTGCCGGATGAGATAATCCGGCGGGGCGTTTCGGCTATGTCGTGTGATGCCATCGGGTTCGCTCCTCGTGTTCGGCCTTATGGTTCAAGCTTTTTGCCCCCACCCTGACCCCTGCCCCCACCCCATAAAGAGGGAAGGGGAAAAGCGTGGGGATGATTAAGTCCCTCCCTCCTTGTGGGGGAGGGATTTAGGGTGGGGGGCATGCTTGGCTTCGCGCACACGCTCATACCACGCTTCTACCCTTCCGGCGTCTGCACGTGGATGGTGAAGACCTGCTCACCGGGATTGTACGCGTCGCTTACGGTGACGCTGAAGGTGTCCGGCTCGGTTCCGGCGAACGTCAGCGCCCCGGCCATCATGTCCGCCAGGGTGAAGCGCGCGCCCGCGCCAAGCGGCGCGCCCGCCAGGTGCAACGCGCCGTTCGCGGGCGGTGTGGTCAGCGTGAAGGTGATCGCCTCGGGGCCATCGTCGGGATCGGTCGCGTTCAGGCATTCCAGCGGCACAGTCGCGCCGTCGTCCAGCACGACGGTATCCGTCTCGGGCGCGAAGACCGGCGGCTCGTTGACCATCACCACAAACGCCAGCCCGTCGAGCGTGTCC
>CBINGT010000521.1:0-2624 GCA_966250245.1 uncultured Anaerolineae bacterium | reverse complement strand
GGCAGCAGCGCATTTATGATCGGCGGGGTGGTCGCCTACGCCAACCGCGCCAAGCGTCGCCTGCTGAGCGTGGACGAACAAACCCTGGCAGAACACGGCCAAGTCAGCGAGCAGGTCGCGCGGGAGATGGCGGTCGGCGTGCGGCTGCTGTTCGGCGTGGATCTGGGCGTTGCGGTAACCGGGATCGCCGGACCGGATGGAGCGACCGCGACCAAGCCGGTCGGGCTGACGTATGTTGCGCTCAGCGCGGCGCGGGGCGTGTGGGTGCGGCGCTTCGTGTGGTCGGGCGACCGCCAGCAAAACCGCGAGCAATCCGCCAACGCCGGGCTCCAGATCGTGCTGGATTACCTCGCAGGTGCGCTGTGACCGGCGCGGAGCCTGTTTCCGTTGAAGCTACCTGGACGCCGGACGGCTGGCCGGTGCCGTCGCAGATCGTGTGGCGGGGCGAGCCGCTGGCCGTGCTCGACGTGGGCCGCCGCTGGAAAACCGACGACGGCCTGCACCTGCTGGCTCGCGTAGTGGATGGGCGCGTGTTTGAGCTGCACACCAACGGCGCGCGCTGGTGGGCGCGCGTCGTCTCTCCCCCGCAAGAGCGCGCTTAGCACCTGTGGTCGCCAGCACGCAAACTCGCTATAATCCCGGCGCTTTCGGGGCAGACGCGCGCGTCGTGCCGTCGTTCGCTGGCTCACACCGTTCGCACCCACCGTATCACCCTGGTTACGCCATCGTCCACTGATCACCCAAGGCACACGAAAGCACCATGAAAAAACTGTTTCTCGCCGCGCTGGCGGTGCTCTGCGCGCTTGCATTTGCTGCGCCGGGCGCCCTTTCGACCGTTCAGGCTCAAGACCCGCCCCCCCTTGCCGCCGATCCGTTTGGCGAATTCACCATCGACTTTCTCTCCACCCGCAGCTATGGCGGCGGCACGATCACGCTGCATGAAGTGATGGAGAGCAACTACGATTTCAACCGCTTCCTGTTCTCATATCCAAGCGACGGGCTGACTATTTATGGTTTCATGAACCTGCCGCAGGGCCCCGGCCCGTTCCCCGTGATCATCGCGCTGCACGGCTACATTGAGCCGGACCAGTACTACACGCTCGACTACACCACGCGTTACGCGGACGCGCTGGCGCGGGCGGGCTATCTGGTGCTGCACCCGAACCTGCGCGGCTACCGGCCATCTGACGACGGGCCGAACCTGCTGCGTGTCGGCATGGCGATCGACGTGCTGAACCTGATCGCGATCGTGCGCGCCGAGGGCGGCCAGCCGGGTCCGCTGGCGACCGCCGATCCGGACAATATCGGGCTGTGGGGGCACAGCATGGGCGGCGGGATCTCGCTGCGCACGCTGACCGTCAGCCGCGATGTGAAGGCGGCGGTGCTCTACGCGGCGATGAGCGGCGACGAGCGGCGCAACTTCGAGGCGATTCAAAGCTGGTCTGGCGGGCGGCGCGGCATTGCGGAAGTGGCCGTCCCCGACGAAGCACTGGTTAACATCTCGCCGATCAACTTCCTCGACCGGATCGAAGCAGCGGTCAGCATCCACCACGGCACGGCGGACGAGCTGGTTCCCCCAGTGTGGTCCACTGAGCTATGCGAGAAGCTGCTGGCGCTCGAAAAGCAGGTGGAGTGCGTCCCCTATCCGGGTCAGCCGCACACCTTCGTCGGGGATGGCGACCGGCAGTTCATCCAGAACATGACGGCGTTCTTCGACACGCATCTGAAGTTTGGCGTTGCGGCGCTGCCCTAGCAACGCAGACGAGGGGAGTGGGGAGTAGGGACGGCGGTGAACCTGTAACATCTCTGCTAGTTTTATGTTATCCTGGGAGCAACGTCCGGTTCACGACAGCCTCACCGCGCACTCTCCGGGCAATTGAGCAGGTGATCCAGGGAACTACCCAGGGGGTGACATGATCGCTTCGCGCGTGAAGACCGGGCCGGTCCAGTGGGCGGATGCCAGGGCGTGGCGAAACGCGGCTCTGTTTGCCGCGCCGACTGTCGCATTCCTGCTTGCGCTCTATTACCACTGGTTCGCCGTGCGCGACCGCTACTTCATCTTCCTCTACTTTCACGACATGGGCTCGTCGCGCTTTGATACATCGCCCTTCGGCTGGGTGACGGTTGGCCGCTATTGGATGACCGGATTCGTGGCGAGCGGCGCGGTGATGGCCCTCTACGGCGCGGCGAACTTCATCCTGGGGCGGATCAGGAAAAGTTATCGCGCGCCGGTGTGGTGGCGTGTGTGGGGAGTCTGCGCCATTCCGCTGATAATCGGCGTTCCCGCGATCGTGATGACCGTCAACGACCCGGTGCTGCCGCTGCGCCACGCGGCGCAGGTGACCGTTGCCCTGCTGGTCGCGCTGGCGATCGCCTTCTGGTTTGGCGAGCGTGCAGCACGCCAGCCGGTGGGCTCCATTCTACTGATGGTCGATGGCGTGGCGCTCACTGGACTGTACTTGATCACCAGCGGCCTTGACGACCTGATAGAAGGCAGGCCGGGGAGAGCGACAAGTTATCTGGTGATCGCCATGATCGGCTTGATACTGCTCACCATCAACAGCGTGATCACCACCTGGCGCCGCAAGCTACCGATGCCAACGGCGATCACGCTATTCGCTGGC
>CBINGT010000520.1:0-2641 GCA_966250245.1 uncultured Anaerolineae bacterium | reverse complement strand
GCGGGCGCTGGTGCCCGACAACACGCTGCTGCTGATCGACGAGCCGAGCGAAGGGCTGGCTCCCGTGCTGATCGAGCAGATGATGGACGCCATCCACCAGCTTTCGTCGCACACGACCGTGCTGCTGGTCGAGCAGAATTTCCAGGTCGCCAGCCGCCTGGCGGAGCGCTACGTCATTATCGAAGAGGGCGCTTCCGTGCACGCCGGGCGCATGGAAGACCTGATCCACGACGACGAGCTGATTAAGACGTATTTGGGTGTGGCGTAGGAAGGGATGCGATGCTGGCCTATTTTAACCATCTGACGCCCCGCCACCGCCGCTCGTGGGCGCTCGTCGCGGCGTACCTGGGCTTTCTGTTCCTGGTCAGCTTTATAGACTTTGGCGCCAACACCGCCGGGCAGACGATCTTTCGCGGCGTGCTGCTCTCGATGCTGATCTTCCTGGTTGCGTCGGGTCTGTCGCTGATCTTCGGGCTGCTCGACGTGCTGAACTTCGGGCAGGGCGCGTTTGTGCTGGTCGGCGCGTACGTCGGCTATGCCACGTATCAGGCCGTCGAGCTTAACAGCACGTTGAGCTTCCTGGCGGCAGCAGGCGCGGCGATTGTCAGCGTGGGGCTGCTCGGCGCGATCATCGAGGCGGGGTTGATCCGCCCGCTGTACGAGCGGCCCGTCTTCCAGATCGTGCTGACCTTTGGGCTGGCGGCCGTGCTGATCGACCTCGTGGAGCGCATCTGGGGTCCGCAGCCGAACCAGCCGCTCGCCCCGCCGGAGATGTTCCGCGGCACGTTTTACCTGTTCGGGCAAAGCCTGAGCGTCTACCGGCTGTTTATCATCGCGCTCGGCCTGATCATCATGATCGCGGTCGGGCTGCTGCTCAACCGCACGCGGCTGGGGATTATCATCCGCGCCGGAGTGCAGGACGCCGAGATGGTGCAGGCGCTGGGCATCAACGTGCGGCGCGTGTTTACGTTCGTGTTCGTGCTGGGCGCGGTGCTGGCTGGGTTGGCGGGGATCGCGCTGGTGCCGTACCAGGGCGCGACGCTGGATATGGGCAACCAGTTTCTGATTATGGCGATCGTGGTCGTGGTGATCGGCGGGATGGGCAGCTACGAGGGCACGGCGGTTGCCAGCTTCATCGTCGGGCTGACGCGCGCCGTGGCAGAGCAGATGTCGCTTAAGCACTTTGACGCGCCGGTGCTGGCGGAGACGTCAATCCTGCTTCTGATGATCGCCGTGCTGCTGATCCAGCCGAGCGGCCTGTTCGGGCGGGAGGAATCATGAGCCAACACGCCGATCGTCGTCTCAGCCGGCAGGCCGGTCCGCTGCTGCGCTTCGTGCGGGAAAACTGGTTCTATGCGCTGGCGTTGGTGGTGCTGTGGCGCTTCCCGTATATCGTCGCGGACCTGACCGGCAGCGAGGTGATGCCGCGCCGCCCCACTGGCGACTCGGTCTTCTGGCAGAGCGTGATGGCGCAGACGCTGCTGCTGGCGTGCCTCGCCATGAGCTACAACCTGCTGTTCGGCTTCGCGGGCATCATCTCGTTTGGGCACGCGCTGTACTTCGGCATCGGCGGCTACGCGACCTTCCTGCTGATCAACGAATATCAGCCGGGTGCGCGCTGGCCGGTGATCATCGGCGTGGCGGCGCTGGTGTTCGCGCTCGGCGCGCTGGCGAAAATCCCCTGGGGGCGGCTGGCGGCGGTGGCCGTCGCGGTCGCGGTGCTGTTGTTCTTCCTGCTGCCGGGCGGGGGAAGCCCCTCGGTTTACCAGGGGATCGGCGTGGCGATCCTGGTCAGCATCGCGCTGAGCTTGCTCTCCGGCGCGGTGACGTTGCGGCTGCGCGGCGTGTATTTTGCGATGTTCACGCTGGCGCTGGCCGAGGTGTTCTGGGTGCTGGCGAAAAGTGGCACGTTCCACTATCTCACCGGCGCGGAAGACGGGCTGCCGTTCCGCGACATCATCCCGGACGTGCTCAACCCCACGCCGACCGCAGACGGGAACCGGCTCCAGATGTACCGGGTGACGGTCATCTTCTTCGCGGTAGTATTCCTGGCGATCCGCCGCTACGTCAACTCGCCGGTGGGCCGGGTGATCATCTCCACGCGTGAGAACGAGCAGCGCGCGCGGGCGATCGGCTACAACGTGTTTCACTACAAGCTGCTGACGATGGTCTTCGGCGGCGTGCTGGCGACGCTCAGCGGCATTCTGTTCGTGCTGTGGAGCGCAGATAAGACCGTCAACCCCGGCCTGCTGAGCATGAATTACACGGTCGAGCCGCTGCTGACCACGCTGATCGGCGGGCTGGGCACGCTGACCGGGCCTGTCATCGCGACGCTGGGGCTGGAGCTTGGGCGCACCTACCTGCGCGAAGAGACGTTCACGCTCGGCACGCAGTTGTTCGGGCTTGTGACGATCTGGCAGGCGCTGTGGATGGGGGGGTTCGCGCTGTTCTTCTACGTCTTCCGGCGCGGGCTGCGGCGAGTGGTCACGCAAGTGGTAGGGGACCCGCGCCGCGCCTCGGTCGCGGTGGGCGCGCTGGTGATCGTTGTGCTGGTGATCGTCGCGCTGGTGGCGCAGGCGATCTACGCCGAAACCGATCTCGACGCGACCGTGTACAAGGTTGCGGACCTGTGGCAGTTGTT
>CBINGT010000519.1:0-2648 GCA_966250245.1 uncultured Anaerolineae bacterium | reverse complement strand
GCACATCTCCGCTCCGACAATGGGTCAGAATTCACGGCTACGGCGGTTCGGCAGTGGCTCAACCGCCTGGACGTCGCTCCGCTGTTCATTGAACCCGGCAGCCCGTGGGAGAATGGCTATGTGGAATCCTTCAACGGCAAAATGCGTGATGAGTTGCTCGCGCGGGAGATCTTCTACTCCCTCAGGGAAGCGCAAATCTTGATCGAAGCCTGGCGCGTGCACTACAATCGGGTGCGTCCTCACAGTGCCTTGGGCTGCCGGCCCCCCGCACCCGTGGCGATCCTCGGCCCGCTCAGTGCCCAGAGTCTAACTTTGACTCTGGCCTAATGTTCGGGGGCAGCTCCGATGCTGTCTGCGCCGTTGCTGTAGGGTCTACTGTTTGATAACCTCGCGTTGAGTGAGCACCTCCTGTTGCCTTCGTACCTAGCCGCACGAACACCGGGATACGATCCAGCGGCACAGCGACCTCGACGGTGCACGGGCCGGTGAACCGCTCGCCGGTCCAGAAATCGAGCCAATCCCCCGGCGGCAGCGTAACGGGCCAGACCTCGACCCCTGGCTCGACCACCGGGAAGACGAGCAGATCGCGCCCGAAGAAATACGCATACGGCGTCGCTTGCGGATCCCACAGCGCCAGCGCGCGCATCATCGGCTCGCCGGTGCGCGCGGCGTGCTGCGCCTCTTGCCAGATGTACGGCATCAGCCGGTGGCGCAGTTGCACGAACTCGCGAAAGATGGGGATGATCCGCTCGTCGCCGATTTGCTGTTGCATATTCCAGGGCGTGCGGTCCCGGCACGGCTCGCGATGGTGGTTGAACTCGGAGTGATACTGCATCAGCGGGCTGAACACCGCCATCGCCGCGCTGCGCAAATACAGTTCCGCCGTGGGAAGCTCGCCGCTGAACCCGCCCAGGTCCCACGTCCAGAACGGAATACCGGAAATTCCGGCGGACAGCCCCGCCAGGATGGAGTGACGGAACGCATCCCAGGTGGAGTTCTCGTCGCCCGCCCAGTGCGCCGGGGATCGCTGCGAGCCGACAAACCCGGCGCGGCTGAAGGTCAGCGCATCGCCGCCGCGCTTCTCGTTGGCGAACCGGTAGTACGCTTCGGTATAGAGCTGCGGATACACGTTGATCAGCTCGTCGCCGCGACGCCCGTCGTGGAAGCGCGTATCGGCGCCCCAAAGGTGCTCGCCGCCATCCGTCTTGAACCCGTCAATTTGCAGGTCTTCCAGCAGATAGGCGCGCTTCTGGAGCCACCACTCGCGCGCCGCTGGATTGGTGACGTCCCACAGGTAGCCGCCGCGAAACCACAGCGGGCGCACGGTGTAGAGGCTGCCGTCCGCTTCTCTGACTCCGAAGCCCTGCTGCTCGAAATATTCCCGGTCGGCGTCGTGCTGAGCGTGCGGCCCGTCAATTGCCTTGAGCACGGGGATCTGCCACAGCACCACGCGGATACCCCGCTCGTGCAGCCAATCCACCATACCCTTCGGATCGGGCCATTTCCCCTCGGCGGGAAACGTGAAATCCGCATAGCGCGGCGCCTGATGGCCGGGCATGGGCTCGTACTCGGCATCGTTCCAGATGTAGAACGTGGTTTCGTCGCTCCACGCCTCGATCACGACGACCGAGGGGGTGATGCCGTGCGCGAGCGACTGCTGCACTTCGTGCAGGACGCGCGCCTGCGAGTTCCACTCGTTGCTGCTCATCCACAGACCGAACGCCCACTTCGGCGGCAGGCTTGCCGGGCCGGTCAGGCGGGTGAACTGCGCGATAATGTCCAGTGGGGTGTCACCCGTCAGCCAGCGCAAGGTCAGGCACTCGTCCGGGCCGAGGTCGGCTTCGAGCGTCCAGCAGTCGGAGCGTGTGGTGGCCAGGTCGAACTGCATCCACCGGTTGCTCTCGACGTAGAGGCCGTATCCGGCGGACGACAGCAGGAACGGGATCGGCAGATAGGCGCGCTTGCCCTGGTTTTTGTACTGCTCGTAGCAGCGAATGTCGATCGTTTCGCCGCGCTGGTTAAGCGCGTTGTACCGCTCGCCGAAACCGAAGAACGCTTCATCGGGCGCGCAGGCGAACGTCACGCGCACCCGCCGCGCGCGCTGGCCGTCTGTCAACCACTCTATCGCCTCGACGCGGGGCAGGGGAGTGACTTCGCGCGGGGCATCGGGCGCGTCCCGGCGAAGCTGCATCACCCACTGGCCGGGCTCGCCCTCGACCAGCGCGACGCCAACGGGCCCCGGCTCCCACGCTTCGCCGCGCAGGGTGTACGCGGGGCTGCGCTGGCCGTCCGCCTCAACCCAGTAGGTGAGCGTGCGGCCCTGCTCGGGTGCAGTAAGGGTAGCGTGCCACAGGTCCTGATCGTTGCGCGTGCGGGGCGCCAGCGTCTCCGCGCCGAGGCCCTCTTCCCGGTACTGCCAGTCAGCAACGGGGATCGCGGCGACGGTCGGACCGGGCACACCGTCAATCTCGGTGCGAACTGTCACGGCGCGGGCGGCACCTTGCGGGCGCGTGATGATGCCAGCGGTGAATGGCTTGCCTGCTAGCGGCTCGCGCGGGAAGCGTTCTTCCGGCTCCTGCGTGTAAGGATGCTCGTGCCCGTATGGCTTGTGGATGATCTCAAGCATGGTGATTCCTCAGCAGTTAGCG
>CBINGT010000518.1:0-2655 GCA_966250245.1 uncultured Anaerolineae bacterium | reverse complement strand
GTCAGAGCGGGTGAGGGGGTTCAGCAGGCCCAGCATGCCGACCAGCGCTTCGCGGCGGCCGGGCACGGGCAGCGATCCGCTCCGGCGGCGGCCAAGCAGCACCGATGCGATCCACACAAGATCCCGCTCGACGTTGCGCGCCTTGACGCCAACCTTGTAGCGTGTGTCTGGCCCGTTGTCTGTGGTGGGCGGCCCGTCCACATACAGCGACGCCAGCCGCGCGGGGAAGTCCATCCCGCTGAACACCGCCAGCGGCAGCGATCCCCAGATGCGGCCGTTGATCTCCATCAGCTTGCCGCCCTGCGCGCCGACTTTGAACTCGACCATCGCCAGCCCGGTCCATTTGAGCGCGCCCAGCAGCCGGACGGAGTGCTCGTACAGCGTGCGGTCCAGCGCGACGCTCTGCCGGAACGAGCTTGCCCCACCCGTGATTGGCACCTCATGCAGTCGCTTATGCTGGAACGCCGCTAGTGGCCGCCCCTCGTGCATCAGCAACTCGACGCCGTGCCCCTCGCCTGGGTAGTAGCTTTGCAGCAGAACCGCGCAGCGCCCCTCGAATTCTGCCATCTTGCGGGCCAATTCGTCGCGGTTGTGCGCGTACGTGACCTCAAAACGCTCGACCGCCGCCTGATCGCGGTACAGGCGGGACGCTTGCGGCTTGAGCACAACCGGCCAATCCTCGATCGGCAGGGCGAGCGCTTCGGCTGCCGTCTCCACCACGTGGGTCAGCGGAACGGGCACGCCAAGCTCCTGCGCCAGCTCGATCGTCTTCAGCTTGTTGCTGACGATCTCAAGCTGCTCCAGCGTAGGGATGGCGAGCGCGCACAGCCCGTCGAACTCCGCGCGCGCTTCGGATAGCGGCAAAAGCACTGCATCCGTCACCGGGATGATCAGGTCCACGCTTTCCGCCTGGGCAGCCGCCTTGAGCGCGGCGACTGTCTCGCGCGGCGCTTGCTCCGCCGGGGGATAGACCAATCGCCGAGCGGTGTAGCGCGAGCGAAACCCCAGGCTGCGCGGGCTGTCATCGGCGGCGATCACGCGCCAACCGCGCCGCCCCAGCGAGCGAATGATCGCGATCGCGCTGCCACGGTTAGCGTCGGTGACCAGCACCGTCGGGCGTTTCTCAGGCATGTGTCACCTGCTCGGATGCGGCGTCCGGCACGCGGCGGTCGCGGTTATACGCCAGAATCAGCTCGGTGACCTGGCGCAGCACGACGTCTTCCGGCTGTGTAGCGTCGACCAGGGCGAAATGCGGGACGTGCGCGCGCATTTCCAGGTACGCCCGGCGCCGATCCTCAAGCACCTCGGCAGTCCCTTCGCCCTTGCGCGCCAGCAAGACTTCGGCGGGCGCGTCAAGGTAGATCATCAGATCCGGCTTGGGATAGAGGTGCATCAGCATCCAGCCGTGCAGGCGGCGGGTCCAGGGCTTGCGGTAGGGCGTCGGCGCGATGTCGTAGGCGTAATAGTCCGAGAAAAAGTGCCGGTCAAACAGCACGACATACCCTCGCCGCGTGTAGAACCACGTCAGCGCCTGGCGGAACCATTCTTCGGCGATACGGTTTGCCAGCAGCAGGCCGGATTTCACCTCGACCAGCGCGCGCTTGACCGGATTTTTCGGCTTTGGCTTGACAGCATCCTCGATCGCGCGCGGCCCGCGCGTATCCGGCTCGGCGCCCAGCCCGCGCTTGACCTTGCTCAGCAGCCAGGTCGTCGGCAGCATTAGGTTGCTCGAGTCGGGATTGACGCCCATATAGACGTACTTGATCGGCAGCGGCAGCGTCTCGCGCAGACGGCGGCTGATCGTGGTTTTTCCGGAGCCGTCGGGTCCGACGAGTGCGACAGAAAAGAGCCTCGGCATGAGCTAACCCCCCTTGACGGTAGTGCGCAGCACCGCGCGGAGCCGTTCTCCAATCGCGGACCAGACGAAATGTCGCAGGATGTATTCGCGTGCGGCGGTGTCCGGCGTCAGGTCGCGGGTGCGTGCGTCTAGTGCGGCGTTGATGGAGCGGGCGAAGTCGTCGGCTGTGCGCGCCAGCGTAACCGGCGGGCGGTCGCCGTCTTCCGTGTTCAAACCGTCCGCTGCCAGCGGCGAAGCGACAACCGGCACTTCCATCGCCATCGCTTCGAGCACCTTATTCTGAATCCCAGCGCCGAAGCGCAGCGGCGCGGCGAACACGGCGGCGCGCTCCAGATAGGGGCGCACGTCGTCCACGAAGCCGGTTACGGTGACGCCGGGGCGCTTGCCCGCGGCCACGAGCGACGGGACGGGGCTGTGCCCGACGATGAACAGTTCCGCTTCGGGGTGCGCCTGCTTGACACGCGGAAAGACCTCGTCGATCAGGAACAGCGCCGCGTCCACATTCGGGCGATAGTTCATCGCGCCGGTAAAGACGATCGCGCTGCGGCCAAGCTCCCGGTTAGAACGCTTCCAGAACTCCACGTCCACGCCGTTGGGCATCACCGAGGCAGGCTTGCGCGAGTCTGCCATAACCGCCTGGCGATCGCGCACCGACGCGAAAAGCAGGTAATTGGCGCGCGCGATGATCTGCTGTTCCAACCGCCGCATCTGCTGGAACTTCACCCACAGCGCGGGCATCTTCAGCGGATCGGCGTGCTCCATCTGGCCCCGGATGCGCATCGAGGCGGCGTCGGTGA
>CBINGT010000517.1:0-2663 GCA_966250245.1 uncultured Anaerolineae bacterium | reverse complement strand
CCTGCTGCCACCGCAACTGCCGCCTTCGCCACGATCGAAGCCGCAACGGCCATTGCCGCCGCACCCCCGCCCGCGCCGTACTACCAGCCGGACGAGTGCCCGCTTCCTGCCGCGCCCACGCCGCCCGCGCAGCCGGGGAACTTCAACGACTATAAGGACCGCATAGCCGGGTATCTGTCGGCGGGCGGCTCCCCGACCGTGCTGGAAGCGACGCTCCGCGAGTGGGGCGCGATCAACGACAGGGGCGGCGTCGTCCAGGCGGACACCGACCTGACCGGCGACGGCGTGCGCGAGATCATCGTGACGTTCTTCAACCCGCAAACCTTCAACGAGGAAGCGCTGCTCAACGCCGGGCAGATGCTGGTCCTCGGCTGTGATGGCGGCGGCTATCGCGTCCTCTACGAAACGCCGTTCAACCCGCTGGTCGCCCTGCCAGAGCTTCTGCGCGTGGGCGACATGAACGCCGACGTTCGCAGCGAATTGGTCTTTTTCACCGAAACGTGCGGTCGCTCAAGCTGCTATAAAGAGGGCAAAATCCTGACCTGGAACGCGCAGACCGGGGCCTTCAAGGAGCTTAACAACGGGCAGATCGTGGCGATCAACGGGCGGATCGGGATTGCGGATGTGGACGGCGACGGCGTGCTGGAACTGACCGCGCAAATCAACCCGCCGCGCACCAGCGCGCTCTCCGCTCCGGCGCGCGTGGTGGATACCTGGGACTGGTCCGGCACCGATTACGTGCTGGCGCTGCGCGAAGATGCCGAATAAGCGTGGAGCGTTCGCCAATGCAGGAGCGCGCGGTCTATGACCGTCTGTGGGCGGATGCGCAGGTGAGCTTTCGCGCCGGGGATGTCGAGATCGACCCGCTCCTCACCGATCCTGCGTCGGACGACCGGCTTGGCCTGACACTGGCGGCGCGCTTCGACGGCCCCGCGCTGGAACGGCTCGGCGGCCTGCTGGACGACCTGCGCGCTCTGGCGCCTGAGCAGCACATTTACCGCCCCGACGAGTTGCATATCACGGTGCTGTCCGTCGTCACGACCGTCTCTGGCTTCGACCCGGCAACCGCGCCCATCGACACGTACCGCGCGCTGTTCGCCGATGTATTCGCCAATGCGCGGCCATTGACGCTCCACCTGCGCGGCCTGACGGCGAGCCGCTGCTGCATCCTGATCTGCGGCTACTCGCCGGACGGGGCGCTTAACGCATTGCGGGACCGGCTGCGCGCGGCGTTGCGCTCGGCTGGGCTGGACGGCGGCCTCGAACTGCGCTACCGGATCACGGCGGCGCACGCGACGGCCCTGCGCTTCCAGACGCAACCTGCCCGCCTCGATGCGCTGGCGGACTACGTCGCCGCGCACCGCGACACGGATTTTGGCACGTCTTGCGTTACGCACGTCGAGTTTGTGGTCAACAACTGGTTTATGTCTCATGATCGGGTTCGCCTGCTGGCGCGGTATCCGCTGGGCGAAGTGAGTCAGCAGTGAAAGGAGAGTCGCATGCGATTGGCGATTTTGGGCGATATTCATGGCAACCCGCTGGCGCTCGATGCCGTGCTGGACGACGTCGAGGCGTGGGGCGGCGCAGACGGCTATCTGCTGATGGGCGATTTCAGCGCCATCGGGCCGGACCCGGTCGGGCCGCTGGACCGTATCGACGAGCTTTCCAACGCCGTGTGCGTGCGCGGCAACACGGACCGCGCGATTGTGTCGTTCGACTTTGACGAGCGCGATCTGGCGGATGTGGCGGGCGATCCGGCGACGGTCGCGCAGGTGCTTCGCATGGCGCGCAGCTTCGCGTGGACGCAAGGCTACCTTAGCGCGTTCGGCTGGATGGATTGGCTGCGCGATCTGCCGCTGGACTACCGCTTCACCCTGCCGGACGGCACGCGCGTGCTGGCGGTCCACGCCTCTCCGGGCATGGACGACGGCCCCGGCGTGACTCCGGCCACCAGCACGGAGCAGCTTGTCGGGCTGCTTGAGGGCGCCGACGCCGAGCTGATCATCGTCGGGCACACGCATTGGCCGCAGGATCACCGGCTGGGCGGCGTGCGGGTGATCAACCCTGGCAGCGTCAGCAATCCCCCGGTCGGGGATACGCGCGCCAGCTACGCGCGGCTCGAAGCGAGCGAGTCGGGCTATAAGGTCGAGTTCCGGCGCGTCGAATACGACTTTAACGCTGCGCTTGATGCTATCCGGCAGAGCGACCATCCCGCGCGCGATTACATGCTGTCGTTCCTCGAAGGGCGCGTGCAGCTTAGCTGGCAGCAGGCGTTGGGCGGCGCGCCGATCGCATCCCCGTTTGTGCGCGATCACTCCACAACGGAGCAGTCCGGCGCATGAACGAGTTGCTCGCGTTCTTCACAGAGCGCACCGAGTCGATGGTCGCGCTGCTGGAGCAGCTTGTCCAGATGGAGTCGCCTACCACCAGCAAGCCGCACGTCGACCGGCTGAGCGCGCACGTCGCCGCGCTGTGCGAGGCGTTGGGCGCGGAAGTGACCGTCTATCCGCGTGCGGAGACAGGCGATCTGCGCGTGGCGATGTGGAACCGGGACGCGCCCGGTCGCCCGATCCTGCTGCTGGCGCACCTGGATACGGTTTGGCCGGTCGGCACGTTGGAGACGATGCCTATCCGCCGCGAGAGCGGGCGATTCTACGGTCCCG
>CBINGT010000516.1:0-2667 GCA_966250245.1 uncultured Anaerolineae bacterium | reverse complement strand
TTCTACGCCGTCGCGACCCTGGCGCAGCTTCTCCAAACGCACGGGCGAACGCTGCCTGCGCTGGCGATCGACGACTGGCCGGACTTTCCGGCGCGCGGTGTAATGCTCGACATCAGCCGCGACAAAGTCCCGACGATGGAGACGCTTTACCAGCTTGTCGACCGGCTCGCGGGCTGGAAGATCAACCAGCTTCAGCTTTACACCGAGCACACCTTCGCTTACCAGGATCATCGCGAGGTGTGGGAACACGCCTCGCCCATGACGCCGGAGCAGATCCGCGAGCTCGACGCCTACTGCCGCGAACGGTGCATCGAGCTGGTTCCCAACCAGAACAGCTTCGGGCACATGCACCGCTGGTTCGACCACGAGCGCTATCGTAGCATGGCCGAGATCGACCAGCCTTTCCGCGCGCCATGGGGCGATATGCTCCCGCCGTTCAGCCTGTCGCCCGCCGTGCCGGAGTCGCTGACGTTCCTCGATGGGCTGTACGCCGAGTTGCTGCCGAACTTCACCAGCGCGCAGTTCAACGTCGGCTGCGACGAGACGTTTGACCTCGGCCTGGGCAAGAGCCGCG
The DNA here is from genome assembly GCA_966250245.1 of uncultured Anaerolineae bacterium. Taxonomy (GTDB): domain Bacteria; phylum Chloroflexota; class Anaerolineae; order Aggregatilineales; family Aggregatilineaceae; genus DYGX01. Next base: position 2,093 of record CBINGT010000516.1, on the reverse strand, counting down.
CGCTGGTCGAGGAGCGTGGCAAGGGGCGCGTGTACCTCGATTTCCTGCTGGAGATCTACCGGCTCGTGCAGAAGCACGGGCGCACGATGCAGTTCTGGGGCGACATCATCAACCAGTATCCGGAGCTGGTGCTGGAAGTTCCGAAGGATACGGTCGCGCTGGAATGGGGCTACGACCACGATTACGACTTCGAGCGCACAACGCGCTTGTACGCCGAGTCGGGCCTGCCGTTCTACGTCTGCCCTGGCACGTCAAGCTGGAGCAGCATCTCCGGACGGACGGACAACTGCATCGAGAACATCCGCAACGCGGCGTACCACGGACGGGCGCGTGGCGCGGCAGGGCTGCTTAACACCGATTGGGGCGATCACGGGCACTGGCAGACGCTTCCGGTGAGTTACCTCGGCTTCGCGTGGGGTGCGGCGCTAAGCTGGGCGTACGATGCGAATGTCAGCGCGGACCTGCCCCAACTGCTCGACCTGTACGCCTTCGAGGACGAAGCAGGCGTGATGGGGCGGCTGGCGTATGACCTGGGAAACATCTACAAGGTGCCGGGGCGTCCCGGCAACATGCTGTTCAACGTGTATGTGTCGCCGCTGAAGCCGGAAGTGAAGCTGGATACAGGGATCCGGCCGCGCCTGTACCGGGCGCTGGCGATGATCGACGAGATCATGGCGCCGCTGGACCGCGCGAAGATGGCCCGGCCAGATGCCGACCTGATCAAGCGCGAGTTTGCGCACGCCGCCGAAATGCTGCGTCATGGGGCGAAGCGTGCGCTGTTCCAGCTTGAGGGCACGGCGCTGTCTGCGGATGCGCTGGCCGAGGAACTGGACGCGATCATCACGGAGCATCGCGCGGTGTGGCTGGCGCGCAATCGTCCCGGCGGGCTGGAAGACAGCGTGCGGAAGATCGCAGCCGCGCGCGAGATGTACACCGGCGAGGCGCCCGAGCCGGTGAGCTAGGCGACGATCCATCGAAAGCAGTTGGCGTATGCGCTGGCGCGCAGAACCTCACCCCTGGCCCCTCTCCACGCGTGGAGTGGGGAAAAGGGGCTGGGGGTTAAGGGGTGAGGTTTTCTGGCGGGCGCTACTTATGCCCGACGATAGACGACCTAGCCGCTTCGCATAGGGTCATTCGGTTCGTTGCGCGCTCAGCTTTCCAGCAGATTGCTCTCCGTCCACTCGATCTGCCCGCCCTGCCGCGTGACGCGCAGCGTTTTCAGGGCGTACGGGCCCATATCGACCTCAACGGGCGGGCCGCCTTCCAGCCGGACTTCGGCGCGGGTAGGCGCGCCCGCCGTTTCGTGCAGGCGCACGATCAACGCCTCGTCGCGGTCGGCTTTCTTTAGCGCGCTGACGATCACGTTCGACGGCTCGACCGCCAGGAACGGTGCGGGGTGCGCGGGCGCATCAGCGGGCAGAGTCGGCACGTGATACGCGAAAAAGTGCTCTAGCGGGTGGTTGAGCTCCAGCGCCGCTAGCACCAGCGCCCGCGCTGTGTCCTCGCGATCCGCCCCGGCGACCAGCCGGAACCGTGTGTCGATAGTTTCCTGGTCCATGAAGGTGTACGCGCGGTTTGGATCGAGCCGAGGGTTCTCGTCTCCGCAGGAATAGACCGCGCCCCGGCTGATGCTCAGCCCCAGTTCCCCATCCGCGTAAGCATGGAAGCCCGGCGCGCCGTTGTTCGCCACGCCGACCGTGCAGTCGCGCCCGTCGAGGCGCACCCAGCGCACCGACGAGTGCTCGGTTGCGTCGGCGGCGCGCTCTGCAACGCCATACGGAATCTCGCACAATACGCGCACTTCGGGCAGGTCGAACGGCAGTGCGAACTTGATCATCTTCTGGCGCGCCTGCATGTGGAGCTTCACTGCCACGTCGAGATAGGGCAGGTCGGCGTAGACGGTCCATCGGACGCTGGCGCGGGTGTGCTGCCAGCCGGTCAGGCACTCGACGGTCACCGCGACGGGGCCATTGTGCAGCACACGCACCGCTCGCCCGCTGAGGTCATCTTCCTGCCCGACGAACGCGCCGACTGCAGCGGCATCCAGCGGCTCGAATGGCGCCAGTGGCGTGCTGTGGATCGAGTCCCGGCGG
>CBINGT010000515.1:0-2672 GCA_966250245.1 uncultured Anaerolineae bacterium | reverse complement strand
CGCGACGACGCGATCCATTTCCTGTGGGACCAGGACGCGCAGCGCACGACGGTCGGCGCGCTGCTGAATTATCCGGAGCGCGGGCCGATCCCGGCGATCGTCAGCCGCCGGATGCAGCAGGCGAACGGCCTGACGGTTGGGCCGGATGCGCCCCCGTTCCAACTGCTCGACATCGGGCGCGTCAATCCGAGCTTCCGCCCGGTGGGGGTGGCGGAGTATTACCCCTCGCTGTTTGACCGTGTCCCCACCGACGCGATCCCCAAGGGTGACTCGTTCATGGTGGTGGACGTGCGCGAGCTACTGTACCGGCTGAACCGGCGGCCGAGCGCGACCGTTTACGCCGACGAGGTGTGGTTGCGCTTCGCGGAAGACGTCGACGTGCACGACGAAAGCGCGGTGAACGCGATTCTGCGCGATTTTGACGCCGCCGAGGAAAACGGCGCGGTGATCGTGCGCGCGACGACGCTAGCGGGCGAGCTTGGCCGCCTGCGGACCAACCCGCTTGGCCTGGGGCTGCTGGGGCTGATGTATCTGGCGTTTATCATGGCGCTGGCGCTTAGCGTTGTTGGCCTGCTGACGTACGCCGGGCTGACCGCGCAGGCGCGGCGCACCGAGTTCGGCGTGCTGCGGGCGCTGGGGCTGCCAGCGGTGCGCGTGGTCGGCGGGTTGGCGTTGGAGCAGTTGATCGTGATGGCGATTGGCGTGGCGCTTGGCGCGGTGCTTGGCGCGGTGCTGGCGAACCAGATCGTGCCGACGCTGGCGCTGGGCGCGACGGGCGAGGCGGTCATCCCGCCGTTTGTGATGCAGGTCGAGGCGGCGCGGCTGGCGGAGTATGGCTTGATGATGGTCGTCGTGCTGGGGCTGGTGCTCGGCTCGAGCCTGTTGCTGGTCCGGCAATTGTCGCTGGCGCGCACGCTGCGCCTGGGTGAGGAATAGGCCGCTATGACGTTCGGACTGATCCTCAAGCGCATGCGCCGCAACTGGCGCTCGATGGCGATCCTGCTGTTGGCGGTCTGCCTGCTGACCGGCTTCTTCGCGCTCGGGCCGTTCTACGTCCGCGCGGTGACCGACGTCGGCCTGCGCTTCGAGCTGGACAACGCCTCGCGGCAGAGCAAGCAGATCAGCCTGATCGTCGAGGACGAGCCGCTGACGCTCGAATCGTTCGAGGTCGTGCGGCAGGAACTCGGCTCGCTGGCGGTCGGCGTGCGGCATTTCATCCGCGCCGATTACACCGCGCCGACCTCGGAGCAGGGGTTCGAGGCCGGGCTGGCAACCGGCGCGCTGATGTACCAGTATGGCGAGCCGGTGACGTTCGCCTCGCCGCGTATTGACGCCGCGCTCCAGCCGTTCGCGTTTGCGGATATGCCGGAGTTGCTCGATCTGGTCGAGGGGCGCTGGCCGGTGCGCCTGCCCACACCCGAAGAGGTCGATCCCACCGGCCTGAGCGACGCGGAGCAGCAGGCGCGGCAGATCGGTATTTACACGCGCGGGCAGATCGAAGCGGTGATCACACGCACCGTGGCGGAGCGGTCCGGGCTGGAACGCGGCAGTCGCCTGGTGCTCGGCAATCCCCGGCCAGACGGCACTGGCGCGCTGGCGGTGATGGTCGTGGTCGGGATTGTAGAGCCGAAGAACCCGGCCGATCCGTTCTGGGAAGGCAACCGCAACTTCCTCGAAGGGGCCGAGGTCGAGATCGGCCTGGGCACGATCCGCTACGACTACGGCTTCGCGACGCTGCCTGAAGCCTACACCGACTGGCTGCGCGACGTCGTGCCGGGCAGCAGCTATTTCTACCAGATCGATACCAACACCGACACGATCAGCGCGGCGAACCTGCAGGACGTCCACCGGCGGCTGCAGGTGCTGCAAAACCGGCTGTCGGCGTATCACCCCGGACTGACGGTGCTCAGCGGGCTGACCGCGATCCTCGACGGCTTCTCGGCGGATGTGAGCGAGACGCAGGGGCCAATTACGCTGCTCTCCGGCGCGATCCTGGTGATGATGCTCTACCACCTGATCAACACCGTCGCGCTGGTGCTCGAACAGCAGGGCGTCGAGTGGAGCACGATCGTCAGCCGAGGCGGAAGCGTCCCGCAACTGGTCGGTTTGCAATTGGTGAGCGTCGGCCTGCTGGCGGTGGTGGGCATCCTGGCCGGGCCGCTGTTCAGCATGGTGTTTATGCGGCTGATGGAGCGTTTCGGGCCGCTGGCCGAGGCGCTAGGCGGGCGACCGCTCGGCTCGACTGCGATCCCGCGTATTTCGCTGGTGCTGAGCGCCGTAGCGGGCGTCGCGTCCGCGCTGGTGTTGACGCTGCCCGCGATCCCGGCGGCGCGGCGGAGCCTGCTGCGGTTGAAGCAGCTCGTCTCCCGCCCGCCGACCACGCCGACCTGGGCGCGCTACGCGATCGACGCGGCGCTGCTGGCGGTGGGCGTGGCGTTCATGCTGCGCCTGTATTACCTCGTCGGCGGGGATTTTGGAAATCTGCTCAACAATCTGTTTGCAGCTCCGCGCGATGTCGTCGCGCTGATCGCGGACAATCTGACCGAGACGGGCGGGCTGAACGACCCGTTCAATCTGCTCGGTCAGGCCCTGGTGCTGAACGGTTCGGCGCTGCTGTTGCTGCGCGCGTTCCCGGCGCTGATGGGCGCGCTGGCGCGGTTCTCGAACCGCAG
>CBINGT010000514.1:0-2678 GCA_966250245.1 uncultured Anaerolineae bacterium | reverse complement strand
CGATCTGGGCGCGCGCGGCCGCTGGACGTGGCTGGCGTTTGGCGTGGTGCTGGCGGCGGCGCTCCAGGCGGTGATCGGCCTCTACCAGTTCTTCGGCGGATCGGGCGCGCCGCACCTGTGGATCTCCAACTACACTCGCTTTCGCGCGTTTGGCACGTTCGGCCAGCCGAACCCGTTCAGCGCATTCATGGGGCTGACGCTCCCCCTGACGCTTGGCATGGGATACGGGTATCTGCGGCAGGCGTGGGCGGCGTGGCGGGCGGGTGACCGCCCGGCGGCGCTGCGATCTGCGCTGATCGTCGCGGCGTATGCTATCTGCGCGCTGCTGATCGCGGCCGGGCTGATCGCGGCGTGGGGGCGGGGCGCTTGGCTCGGCGCGGCGGCGGCGCTCGGCGTGATGGCAGTGTTTGCGCCGCGACGGCGCGTGATCGGCCTGGGGCTGCTGGCGGCAGCTGGCGCGCTCGGGGTGGCGCTGTGGATGGCCGGGTTGGTTCCGGCGAGCATCGAGGCGCGCATCACGAACACGCTGAATGAGTTCGTCGGCTTCGGGGATGTGCGCGGCGTGTTTGTGACGAACGAAAATTTCTCAACGGTTGAGCGCATGGCGCACTGGCAAGCCGCGCTCGATATGGCGAGCGCGCATCCCGTGGCCGGCGTCGGGTTGGGTAACTACGAGGTCGTGTATTCCGAGTACGCGCTAGCACGCTGGCCGCACGCGCTGGGGCACGCCCATAATGACTACCTTAACATCCTCGCGGAAACCGGTATAATAGGCCTTGTTCTGGCCCTGACGGGCTGGGCGCTTATCGTCGGGTGGACGGCGCGCGCGCTGTCACTTCGCCCGCCGATTTTGCACGGTCTGGCGCTGGGTTTGCTCGGCACGTGGACTCATCTGGCGGTCCACAGCCTGTTTGATAAGCTCACAGTGAATAATCTCTTCCTGCACATCGGCGTGATGCTGGGGCTGCTGGCTCTGGCGGACGCCCGCCGGCGGGCAGCAGAGGACAGCGAGAATGTCGTCTTCCAATCGTACTGATACCGTCACCAAGCCACTGGCATCGCGCTATGTGGAGCCACTACGTCGTCTCAACAACTTGATCACACGCCTCAGCCTTCGGTTCGGGGCTAAAGCGAAGGAAGTTGAGCGCTTCATCAAGTTTGCCATTGTCGGCGCGATTGGCGCGGTAGTGGACTTCGGCACGCTGAACATTCTCCAGGCGACGATCCTGCGCCCCGATGAGCCGTACCTCGACACGAAGGTCGCGCTGGCAACGGGCACGGCATTCACCGCTGCGGTGCTCAGCAATTTCACCTGGAACCGCTATTGGACCTATCCAGACTCACGCTCGCGCCGGATCCGCTACCAGCTTTCCCAGTTCTTCCTGGTGAACGCGATTGGAATGGCGTTCCGGCTGTGGTTCGTGCATCTGTTGTACAGCCCGATGGGTGTTGCTGGCGTGGACGTGCTCTCCACGCTGGGGCTGGTGGATAGCGGCATGTCGAGCGCGGCGCAGAGCCAGCTTGGGACGAACATCGCGCAGTTCTTCGCCGTGTGGATCGTCATGGTGTGGAATTTCTTCGTCAACCGGTACTGGACCTACAATGACGTGGAGTAGGGTCGATGGCCGAGCGGATTTTGATCGTCGATGACGATCCGCTGATGTGCAACCTGTTGACGCTTACATTGCACCGCGAGGGGTATGAAACCGACGCCGTTTACAGCGGGCAGGACGCGCTCGATTACCTCTCCGGCCGGGACGTTGATCTGATTTTGCTCGACATTATGATGGCGGACCTGAACGGGATCGAGGTGCTGCGGACGTTGCAGACCGATCCGGCGACGGCATCGATCCCGGTGATCGTGCTGACGGCGCGGGCCGACGCCATCACCCAGCAGACCGGCCTCGACGCGGGGGCGGTGGAATACCTCACCAAGCCCATCGCGCCGGATGATCTGGTCGAGCGCGTGCGCGGTGTTTTGGCAGCGAGCGCCTGAGCGGGCGAGCCATGCCGCCCATCGGGATCGACTACACCGCCGCGTATGAACAGGGCGCGGGCATTGGACGCTACGTCCGCGAGCTGATCCGCGCGCTGGCTGCCGAAGACCCCGAAACCCCCTATCGCTTGTTTGTCGCCGGAGCCTCGCGGGATCGCCTGCCTGCGCAGCCCGGCGCGAATTTTTCCTGGCGACCCACACGCATTACCCCGTTGTGGTTTGCGCGATTGTGGCACCGGCTGAGGCTGCCGTTGCCAGTGGAGACGTTCACCGGGCGGGTGCGCCTGTTCCACGCGACTGATTTCACCCTGCCGCCGACGCTCCCCGGCACGCCGACGCTGCTGACGGTCCACGACCTGTCGTTTGTGCGCGCGCCGGAAACCGCCACGCCGGTGCTGAAGGCGTACCTCGATCGCGTCGTCCCGCGCTCGGTTGCTCGCGCGACGCACGTGCTGGCAGACTCCCAGGCGACGAAAGACGATCTGATCGCGCTCTATGGCACGCCGCCTGACAAAGTCACCGTATTGCTGAGCGGCGTGAGCGAGCAATTTCGCCCGGTTGAGGATCCGGCTGCGCGCCAGGCGGTCCGCGAGCGGTATGGCATTCCGCCGGAACCGTATATCCTGTCGGTGGGGACGGTCCAGCCGCGCAAAAACTACGCCCGGCTGATGGAAGCGCTCGC
>CBINGT010000513.1:0-2679 GCA_966250245.1 uncultured Anaerolineae bacterium | reverse complement strand
GCGCTCTGCTGCTCCGGCGCGACGCTGTCCGACACGTCGATCAGGAAGACCACCGCCAGACGGTTGGCGGCCCGCTCGATCTGCACGCCCGCCAGCCCGAGCACCAGCAACACGACGATCGCGATACGGATGAGCAGGCTCAGCGTGTCGCGCAGGCGGCGATACGCCAACCGGGGCCAGCCGATCACCACAAAGACCGGCACCAGCAGAAGCAGCCACAGCGCGTTGGGGTTCGTGAAGCTCATAGCCCGCGCTCCCCTCGCCGCAGCGCCGGGACCCGCTCACGGATGGGTCGCCGCCCGCCCGGCAGCGTCACGCGTGGCAGGCGCCGTAATGAGCGGTGATAGACCAGCCACTCGACCAGCAGGATCGCCAGCCCGATCGCCGCGATCCACGGCCAGAACTCACGCCGGGCTGTCTCTTCGCGCGCGCCCTGCGGGATGGTCGTCGTGCCGATGGTGACGCTGTCTCGCGGCGCGATCGCGCTTTCCGCCGGGTCGAACAGGTTGACGACGAATTGCTCGGTGCGGATCACTTCGTCGCCGCGCAGCAGGTCGACGCTGTAGAGGCCCGGCGCGTCCGTCCCGGCAAACACCGCGCTGCTGCCGTCCGGCGTCAACTCGACGCGCTCGCCATCCGGCCGGGTGACGACCGCCGCGTTCGCATCTTCGATCAGGCGGATCGGGACAGTCGCGCCCGGTTGCAACGAGCCGGTCAGGTCCAGCGCGCGCGGCGGAGAGAACCACGCGCTCAGCTCGGCGATCAGAATCGGCCACGCGGGTTGCAGCACAAGGTCGGTGTTCGGATAGCGCGCGTCGAACGCGACGATCGCCACCTGCCGCTCGTCGACCTCGCCTGCTACGACGACCGGCTGCGTGCCGATGCGCAGCAGCGGGGTCGCCCAGGGACCAACCTCAAGCGGCCGGTACTGCAACAGGTTCGACGCATTCAGGAATGGGCCGAGGTTTCGCACGCGCGGATCGGCGGTTGCTACTAAGTCGGCTGTCGCGTCGACCGGCGCGCCAATCGTGTAGAACTCCGTGCTGACCGGTGGGTTGACCAGCAACAGGTCGCCGTCCGGCAGGGGATCGGGCACCCAGCCGTCGAACACGTAGAGGTCGAACGGATCGCGGGGCAGCGCCGATCCCGGCTCGATCTCGAATAGCTCCACGCCCCGCAGGCTGCGGAAAACCTGTCGCAAGAACAGGTTGTCGTCGGCGGCCAGCAGCACGCGCCCCACGCCAGACCGGTCGCGGACGGTGTGCGCGACGTTGTCCAGCGCCAGATAGTCCGCCTCGCGGGATGCGCTCGGCAGGGTGAGCGTGGTGGTCAGCGTTTCGAAGTCGGGCGGCAATTCGATGTCGAACAGGTCGATGTCGCCGTTCGCCGGAACGGTATAGCGGAACGCCCAATCGATCACGCTGCTGCCGTTCAGCCGCCCGTCGAGGATCACATCGACGTCCTGGTCGCCGTAGTTGCTCAGCCGCGCGAACAACTGCGGCGGCTGGTCGGGCAGGGCGCTGGTGGCGAGCGCTGTGATAGCGACGTTGCGGCTTGACTCCCCGACCTGCACGTAGCGCACCGTGCCAGGAATGGGCGGCAGATCGCCGTGCAGCCCACCGTCGCTCAGAATCACGACGCTTAGCGTGTCTACGCCGACCGCGCCTGCCGCAGCGAGTGTCAGCGCGGCGTGCCAGTCGGCGCTGGAACCGGAAGGCTCCGCCGACTCGATCGCTTCGCGCAGCACCAGCCGGTCCCGCGAGGCGGCGGCCAGCACCTCGGGCGTATCGGCCACGCGGATGACGGTCATTGTGTCGTCCGCGCCCAGCAGATCGACCATCTCCAACGCCTGGGCGCGCGCTACCTCGAAGCGGCTCGGTGCGACGTCCGTCGCGGTCATGCTGGCGGACGCGTCGAGCAACAGGACGATCCGCCCGGTGCTGATCGTTTTGACCTCGACGAACGGCCGGGCAAGCGCGATCACCAGCGCAGCCAGGATCAGCAGTTGGAGCAGCAGAAGCCAGCTTGGGCGCAGCCGTTGCCAGGGCGCGTTCGCCTCGCGGTCCCGCACGAGTTGCTGCCAGAGGAAGGTGCTGGAGATCGGCGTCTCGGTGCGGCGCAGGCGCAGCATATACAGCAGCACAATCGGCACGGCCAACGCGGCCAGCGCCAGCGCGAGCGGGGTGAGGAACGACAGCGACGACAGGTTTCCCATAGCTCAGCGCACCGTTATTTCTGCGGGTAGAACGAGGTGATCGGCTCCGTTGTCGAGCGGCACGCGCTGCCCGGTTTGCGGGTCGTAGAGGCCGACCTCGATCCGTGCCGGTCCCCGATAGGACGTGTCTTCGAGCGCCAGCGCATGCTCGTCCACTATGAACTCCCCGGCGACCCAGCCGGTCGTCGGACGCTCGCCGCCCGCCGGTTGGCTGTCGTGCCCGCCGATGAAGCGGCCCGACGCGTCGAGCAAATGCGTGAAGACCGTGTACGCCATATCCGGCGTCTCACCCGCGCGCCAGACCAGCGTCAGCGATAGCGGCTCACCCGCGCGAACGGTCTGGTGCCCCAGAGTATACCCTTCCAGCGTGCCGACGCCCTCGAACCGCGCGCCGACCGGCTGGTCAAGCGGCGGCATGGCGAACAGACGGTCGGTCTCTGTAATGGTATACGCAGCCAGCTCCT
>CBINGT010000512.1:0-2682 GCA_966250245.1 uncultured Anaerolineae bacterium | reverse complement strand
GTACGGCGTCAGGTGCGGATCCCAGTTGAAGCGGACGGTTTCGTCCATCGGGCGCAGGTCGTCGCGCCAGCCGATCGCCTGCGCGCTGCTGGTGAAGATCACGCGCCGCACGCCCATTTGCTCGGCCGCTTCGAGCACGTTGCGCGTGCCGTCCACATTGACGCGATAGATGCGGTCCGGGTCATTGCGCCAATAGTCCGCGACCGCCGCGACGTGAAACACCCAGTCGACGCCTTCCATCGCGGCGCGCAGCGACTCAGGATCGAGCACATCCCCGATCGCGTGCTCGACCGGCAAATCCGCCACCAGATCGAGCCGGCTGGTCTTGCGGCGCAAGATACGCACCTCATGGCCGCGCCGCACCAGCTCCCGCGCGATATGCGAGCCTAAGAACCCCGTTCCGCCGGTGACCAACGCCTTCATCGTCTGCCGCTCCCTGAACCGTTGAATGGCGTCATATCCAGGCTGAGTATAACGCAGCGGACGGCAATTTGGCTGGCGGGAAGCCGAAAGTCGTTGCTCATTCCCCGCGCCACAGCTAGAATGTGCAGGAATGCGCGCGGCTGGTTCTGGCAGGATAATCGTATGACCCCTTTTGAGGCGGACCCGACCGTTCAGTGGACCAGGCAAATTCAAGATACCCTCGCCGGAAACAGCGGGATGCGCGAAGGGCTGCTCGACGACGAGGCATTGCCGCTCGTCAACTGGGGCGCGGAGCAGGCCGAGACGGTTGCGCAACGGCTCGCGCAGGAGAGCGCATCCCCGCCGGACGCCGAGCAGGTCGCTCTGGCGGCGCACAACCTCGGCCGCCTGCTGACGCGTATCACCTGGGTCGTGACGTATCGCGCCAAGAAAGACGCCGCCTGGCTGACGCGCACCTTCGCCAAGATTAACGCCTTGAGTCAGGAAGTGTTCGGGCCAGACGCACCCACGCTCTCCGACGAGGAAATCGCCGCGTGGATCGCGGAGCAGCCCGGGAAGTCGAACGGTGAATTGATTCTTGACCTGCTCGCGCGGCTGACTCCGGCAGGCGTGGCGCCCGCAACCGCCGAATCGCCCGAGGCGCCTGCCACGCTATCCGGCGAAACGCCTGAGGCCGCCGAATCGCCCGAGACGCCCATCGAGCCATCGAGCGAAACATCCGACGCCGCCGAACCACCCATAGACCCGCTTACCACCGGACCCGACGAGCCCACCGGTTCGCCGCCCACAGAAGGATTTGAAGACGTATGACCCGCAAAAGCTCGAATAGCACCAGCCCCAGCGCCGGACAGCGCGTCACGATCGGGACGGTTACTGGACTGGTCGTGGTGGGGATCGTGCTGATCGCCCAGTACGTGCTGAACATCAACGTGATCGACCCCGGGCCGACCGACACGCCGCCCGTCGCTACCGTCATCCCGACCGATGAGCCCACGCCCTTCCCCACCGCAGCCTGGACGCCTGTCCCGACGCTGCCCGGCACGCCGGTTGCCAGCATCCCGGACGGCGAAGCGGTCCCGATTCCGGGCGGAATCGACGGCGGCTGGTACCAGCTTTATTTCACCGAACCGATCAACACGAACGATGAAAGCCGCTTCACCGGCTCGCACGTCGAGAACGCGCTCGTCAACGCGATCGACAACGCGACCAGCACGATCGACATGGCGGTGTACGAATTGAACTCCCGCGCCGTCACCGATGCGTTGCTTCGCGCGCACGAGCGTGGCGTCCAGATCCGCATCGTGACGGATGACGAATTCGGCCTGGAAAAACCCGACTCCACGATCGAGGAACTGGAGTTCGAAGGCATCCCGGTCGTCTCGGACGCGCCGCGTCGCGGCTTCATGCACAACAAATTCTTCATCATCGACGGGCTGTATGTGTGGACCGGTTCGACCAACATCACCAATAACGACATCTACAACAATAACAACAACGCGATCCTGATCCGCTCGCGCCAGCTTGCGGAGAATTATCAGGCAGAGTTTGACGAGATGTGGGCCGGAAGTTTCGGCGCGCGCTCGCCAAACAACATCATCAACCCGGCATTGACGGTCAATAACACGCTGATCGAGACGTTCTTCGAATCTGAGGGGAGTTCGTCGTGGACCGGTTACCAGAGCGAGCCCATCACGCGGCTGGTAGAGCTGGCCTCCCAGGCGCGGCAGGTGCGCTTTATGGCGTTCGTGCTCACCCGCGACGAGCTGATGTCTGTGCTGGTGGAGCGATTCGAAGCGGGCGAGCTGGACGTGCTCGGCATCGTAGAAGCGAGCCAGCGCCGCTTTGTCGCGCCGCTGATCTGCGCCGGGCTCGACGTGCGGCAGGACGGCAACCCGAACATCCTGCATCACAAAGTCTTCATCTTCGACGACACCACCGTCGCATTCGGATCGTTCAATTTCACCGCCAGCGCGGCGAACGACAACGACGAAAACATGCTGATCATCCACAACCGGGACATCGCCCGCGCGTTCCTGCAAGAGTTCGAGCGCCGTTGGGCCGAAGCGCAGACGATGCCCGCAGGGGCGTTCACCTGCCCGTAAGCGGTGAGCGGATGCAGCGAGCAATCGCTTAAAACGAAATGTTTCCTTCAGGACGCGCGGCGTGTCCGGCGGGTCAGGGGTTGGGGGTCGCTAACGCCTAATTGCTAACCCAATGTACAAGTTTAATCGTCCAGCAGGCGGGCGAATTGGAGGGGGG
>CBINGT010000511.1:0-2700 GCA_966250245.1 uncultured Anaerolineae bacterium | reverse complement strand
CACGACGCGTAGCACGCTCGCAAGCCTGTCCGCCAGGGGCGAGGCGCGATAGTATCCCGGCGCGCGGAACGGCCCGCCCAGACCCCACAGCGTAAACGCGTGGCTCGTCGGCTTGACCAGCACCGGCGCAAACCCCGCCGCCTTCACCTCGCGGATCAGGTCGTGCTGGGTGTAGGTGCTCTCGTAGAAATGCTCGTCGGTCAGGTGGCTCTGCCCCATCAGGCGGCGCTTCCAGGTGACCAGCCGGTGTATCACGTTCGGATAGGGGATCGTCAGCACCAGCGTCCCGCCAGGGACCAGCACGCGGTTCGCCTCACGCAGAGCAGGACCCATCCCGTGCTCGAAGTGCTCCAGTACGCCGAATGACAGATAGCCGTGCAAAGACCCGCTCCGGTACGGCAGGGCGTGGACGTCGCCCGCCTGCAGGTCCAGCGTCGGGTCGTAGGCGCGGGCGGCGCGCAGCGCGTTGATCGCGTAGTCCAGCCCGATCACTTTGAAGCCCTGCTCGCGCAGCCAGATCATCGTCGCGGCCAGGCCAACGCCCGCCTCTAAGATAACCCCCTCGCGCGAGAGGTAGCGCGGAAAGACGCCCAACTGATCGGCCGTGCGCTTTTCCTTGAGCGCTTCCAGTTCAATCGCTACATCGGCGCGCGCCCAGATGTCTTCCCACGCCTGCCGGGTGCTGTCATAGCGGCTGCTGGTTGGCTCCATCGGTCCCTGTCCTTTGTGCTGTGTCATGCGCCGCGCCGCACGTCCTCAATCACTTCTACAAACCGCGCCATGCGTTGATCGTAGGTGTGATGCGCCAGCGCGTGCGCCCGCCCCGCGTCTGCGATCTGGCGGCGCTCGTCGTCGTGCGCCAGATAATACCGCACCAGCTCGCGCAGGTGATCGCGATCGCGGTAAATGACCAGATGCTCCCCGTCGCGGAACCACTCCCGCACGCCCGGCCGGTCGTCGACCAGTTGGAACGCGCCGACGCCACACGCCTCGAACAGCCGCATATTGCCGCCCCAGCGCATGAAATCCCCATGCGGGTTGAGCGCGATCGCCCCGGCGGCAGTGGCGCGCAGCATTTCCTCGCCGAGCGCCGCGCCCCGGTAGAACCGGCGCAGGCTGGCCGGAACCTCGTGCACCGACCAGATGCCGAGGTCAAACTCGCGCAACGCTTCGAGCGCCGCGATCCGCTCGCCATACAGCCGGTCGGGAACGAGCGTGCCCACAAAACCGACCTCGCATCCATAGCGCCGCTGCTCGTCCTCGCTCAGCGCGAAGGGGTGATGGAACTCCGGATCGATCGCGGAGAGCGGCAGCGTCTCGACGCGCCGCGCGCCAAGCTCCCGCCACTGGATCGCGTGGTAAAAGTCGTTCGTAATCGCAAGGTCATACAGCGGGGCGGCGGCGCGCTCGATGGCGTGCGAGAACACGACCGGCGACGTCCCCGACGCGTAGACCAGCACCGCGCCGGTTTCGCGCTTCAGCCGCGCCAATGTGTCCGACAGGATGACGCGATTATCCCCGATCAGGATGATCGCATCCGGCTGGTAAGCGCGCGCCTGCGCGAGAAGGCGCCGGTTCCGCAGGCGAATGTCCGGGTTGAGCGCAGGAACGCGCCCCGCCAGCGCGCTGATTGCCCGCGCGGGAGTCATGCGCTGCGTCATGCGGAGCTGCCGCGTCCGCGCCCAGGGAAGCGCGCTCTCGCTGCGCCAGAAGACCGCGCAATCGTGCCCCTGGCGGCGCAGCGCCTTCACCCAGAAATATTGCCCCTGCGACGGGGGGAACAGCGGCTCCTCGCCCGGCGGTGCGGCGCGGCGGGCGTCCTCAAGCGCCTGGGGGTGATGCAGCGTGGCGACAAACAGCAGCCTCATACGCGCACCTCGATCCGGTTGGCGTCCGGCTGGGGGATGTGCGGCGGCGCGTCGATCGTCGCTTGCTGCCATAGCTCAAGCAACAGCAGCCGGAAGACGACCTCGACCCGCTCGGTCCGCCCGCTGAAATGCCCGCGCAACACGCCTTCGAGCGCCGCCCGGTCGAACAAGCCGCGCGCGAGACTCCGCTCGTCGAGCAGGACAGCCTGCACGCGGTCCGCCAGCGCCGTATCGAACCAGCGCAGGATCGGCGTGCCAAACGGCTGCTTGGGCCGCCGCAGCGCGAAATCCGGCAGGTCGTCGCGCAGGGCCTCACGCAGCACGACCTTGTTCTCACGCAGGCGGATCGCAGGCGGCACGCTGAGCGCGAAGTCCAGCAGCGGCGGATCGAAGTAGGGGACGCGCGCCTCAAGCGAGTGCGCCATCGTCACCTTGTCGACCGCCAGCAGGCCATTGCCGGGCAGCCACGTCAGCAGCATGAGCGCGGCGGCCGTGTCGGCGGGATCGTCCGCCCAGGCGCGGCGCAGAATCTCGACGTAGGCGCGCTCTTTGTGTTGCGCGTCGTGCCACGCCGAACGCAGCGCCGGGCCGTACAGCCGTGCGCGCAGCGTGTCGGTGAACGTCAGCCCCTCGAACGAGGCGACGCGGCGCAACCCTTCCGGCGCGGGCAGAAACAGCGCGCGCCATTCCGGTAGGTACGCGGGCAGCGCGCCGAGAATCCGCACGCGGCGCAGCGCCGGGTAAAGCGGCTCGAGCGCCTGCCACGGCCGCCCGATCAGCGCGGCGCGCAATGGTCGCGGCACCAGCCGGTCGAGCCGGGCGGCGTTGCGAA